>NZ_JBHWAQ010000016.1:0-30574 GCF_042743475.1 Streptomyces sp. NPDC059534 | reverse complement strand
CCGCGTTGGCGGGGGGACGGGTGTACAAGGACCGGCAAAATGTCCCGCACGCGACAACAGCCCCCGCCGTCCGCCCGGTACGCGGGCGGACGGCGGACGGTACGACACCCCGCGAGGGGCCGGCCGGATCAGGCCCCCGGCGGCAGGTCCTTGGCGCGCGAGCGCACCTGGAGGGCCGTGACCAGCTCGACGGCGCCGACCGCGATGAGCCAGATGCCGCCGAGCAGTGTGAGGACCGCGGCCGACTCCAGCGGGGAGACGATCAGCACGACACCGGCGAGCGCGCTGACGACGCCGAGGAAGATCTGCCAGCCGCGCGCCGGCATCGCCGGGTCCGAGGCGGCCGCCACGGACTGCGTGATGCCCCGGAAGAGCCAGCCGATCCCGATCCACAGGGCGAGCAGCAGGGTCGACTGCATCGCGCCCTTGAAGCAGAACAGGCCCAGCAGGATCGACAGCGCGCCGCTGATGAACGCCATCACCCGCAGCGCCGTGCTCACATGGGTACCGAAGGCCGCGACCAGCTGCATCACACCGCTGAACAGCAGGTAGAGGCCGAACAGGACGCCGGCCACGAGCAGGGAGGCACCCGGCCAGACCAGGACCAGGACGCCGAGGACCACGGAGACGAGTCCGGCCACCAGCAACGCCTGCCACGCGGCGCCGGCGAGCAGCCCGATCGGTCCGGGCAGTACCTCCCGCTGCGGGGGTCGGTCATGAGTCTGTGTCATGGAACGCTTCCGGTCCTTTCATGGGAGGGCGCGGGTCGGGAGGGGGACCCGGGGGGTCCGCGGGGCCGCCGGTCAGCGCGGGGTCGCGTAGCCGCTGAGGAAGAGCGCCTCGGCCAGTGCCATGTGCTCGATCTCCGAGGGGTCCACGCTCTCGTTCGGCGCGTGGATGAGACAGCCCGGCTCCTCGACGCCGATCAGCGCGATCTCCGCGTCCGGGAAGTGCTCGGCCAGGACGTTGCACAGCGGGATCGACCCGCCCTGCCCGGACTGGACCATGTCCTTGCCGTACGCCGCGCCGAGCGCCGCCGCCAGGGCCCGGTAGGCGGGCCCGTCGGTGCGCGCCCGGAACGGCTGCCCGGCGCTCTCCGGCTCCACCTCCACCCGGGCGCCCCAGGGAGCGGCCGACTCCAGATGGGCGGTGAGGGCGCGCAGCGCGTCGTCCGCGTCGATTCCCGGCGGCACCCGCAGGCTGACCCTCGCCCGTACCCTCGCCTGCACGGCCGCCGAAGAGCCCACCACCGGCGGGCAGTCGATGCCGAGGACGGTGACGGCGGGCCGCGCCCAGAGCTCGTCGGCGACCGAGCCCGTACCGACGAGGGAGACGCCCTCCAGCACGCCCACGTCGGCGCGGAACTGCTCGGGCGGATAGTCCACCCCGTCCCAGACCCCGTCGCCGGGCAGCCCCTTGATCGCCGTGTTGCCGTGCTCGTCGCGCAGGCTGTCGAGGATCCGGACGAGCGCCGCCAGCGCGTCGGGAGCCGGACCGCCGAACATGCCCGAGTGCATCTCGCCCTTGAGCGTGGACACCGTGACGACGACGTTGGTGAGCCCGCGCAGCGAGGTGGTCGCGGTCGGCAGCCCGAGCGCGAAGTTGCCCGTGTCGCAGATCAGCAGGGTGTCGGCGGCGAAGAGTTCGGGCTGGAGCGGCACCAGCTGCTCCAGGCCGCCGGTGCCCTGCTCCTCCGATCCCTCCGCCACGAACTTGATGTTCACGGGGAACCCCCGGCCGTCCGGGCCGCCCAGCGCGCGCAGCGCCGTCAGGTGCATGGCGATGTTGCCCTTGCAGTCGGCCGCGCCGCGACCGAACCAGCGCCCGTCGCGCTCGGTGAGCTCGAACGGCGGCGTCTGCCAGGCGTCGTCGTCCAGCGGCGGCTGCACGTCGTAGTGGCAGTACAGCAGGACCGTCGGCGCCCCTTCGGGTCCAGGTGCGTGGCCCACCACCGCGTCCGTGCCGTCCGGGGTCGTCACCCGGCGCATGTCCCGCAGCCCGGCCTCGGTGAAGGCCCGGACGAGGTAGTCGGCGGTCTTCGCGCACTCCTCGGGCGGGAACTGCCGCGGGTCGGCGACCGAGCGCATCGCCACCAGCGCGGTCAGGTCCTCCTTGGCCCGGGGCATCAGGGCCCGGACCTTCTCCCGCAGGGCTGCGGTCTCGGTGGCCTCGGCGGACATGCGTACCCACTTCCCTCGGGGATGAAAGCCCCCTCAGTCAAGCAACAGTGGGCAAGAGCCGCAAAACGTGACTCAAGTGGACTATTCAGGGTGCGGTTCGAGGGGCGCCGGGCGCCCCGCGGGACGAGAGTGGACGGCGTACGTGTCCCCCTCCCGCACTTGGAGAACCTCATGGGCCACCTCAACCGGCGCGATCTCGGACTGCTCGTGCTGAGGGTCGGCACCGGCGCCGTCCTCGCCGCGCACGGCACACAGAAACTCCTCGGCTGGTTCGGCGGCGGCGGCATCGAGGGCACCACCAAGGCGATGGAGGCCATGGGCTTCAGCCCGGGCCGCGAGAGCGCGATCGCCGCCGGCCTCGGCGAGGCGGGCGGCGGAGTCCTCCTCGCCCTCGGGCTCGCCACTCCCGCCGCCGGCGCCGCCGCGGCCGGCGCCATGACGGGAGCCGTGGCCGTCCACGCGCCGGCCGGCTTCTTCGCCCAGGGCGGCGGCTACGAGTACCCCGCCTTCCTCGGCTTCACCGCCGCCGCGATCGGCATCACCGGCGCCGGCCGCTACTCCCTGGACCACGCCACCGGCCATGTCCTCGACCGGCCCTGGGTGGTGGCCACCGCCTTCCTCGGCACGGCGATCGCCGCCGCGGCCGTCGTCGGCCGCCGTGCCCAGGACCAGGCGGCGCCCGGCCCCGAGCCGGAGGCGGAGCCCGCGTAGGAGCCGGGGGAGGGGGACCCGCACGCGTCCGCCGCACGGGAGGGTTAGGCTCGCCGCAGAGGAAGGGACGGGCGCCGCGCATGAAGATCGATCTGACGGACACCAACTCCAGCAAGATCAACAAGGCGATCCTGCGAGGACGCAGGGCCGTCGGCACACCCGCCGTCGGCGCCGTGCTCACCCTCGTCGTCGTCACCGACGAGGAGAACGCCTACGACTCCGTCAGGGCCGCCAACGACGCCTCCCGGGAACACCCTTCCCGCACGCTCGTCGTCATCAAGCGCCACGCCCGCTCGCCCCGCGGGCGGCACGAGACCCGGCTGGACGCGGAGGTCCGCCTCGGTACCGACGCCGGGTCGGGGGAGACGGTCCTGCTCCGGCTCCACGGCGAACTCGGCGCCCGCGCCGACTCCGTGGTCCTGCCGCTGCTCCTGCCCGACGCCCCGGTCGTCGTCTGGTGGCCCGTCGACGCCCCCGAAGTCCCCTCCCTCGACCCGCTGGGAGCGCTCGCCCAGCGCCGGATCACCGACATGTACGCGGTGGAGGACCCCCTCGCCGCCCTGGAGGCCCGCGCCGCCTCCTACGCGCCCGGCGACACGGACCTCGCCTGGACCCGGCTCACGCCGTGGCGCTCCATGCTGGCCGCCGCGCTCGACCAGGCGCCCCTCGCCGTGACGTCCGCCGCCGTGGAGAGCGAGGCGGAGAACCCCAGCGCCGAACTCCTGGCCCGCTGGTTCGAGGTCCGGCTCCGCGTCCCCGTCGACCGGGTCGTCACCGACGGCCCCGTCGTCACGGGCGTCCGCATGGACACCGCGGACGGCGAGATCCGCATCGACCGCCCCGAGGGCCCCGTCGGCCGGCTCGCGATCCCCGGCCAGCCCAGCCGGGTCCTCGCCCTCAAGGTCCGTACCACCGCCGAGCTCATCGCCGAGGAACTCCGCCGTCTCGACCCCGACGAGGCGTACGCGGCCGCCCTGCGCGGCCGCGCCTGACGAGCACGGCGTGCCGGAGCCCGGGCCGATCAACGGCCCGGGCTCCGGCACGGTCGGGTACGAAGTCCGAGGGTGTCCGGCCGATCAGGCCAGGACGCTTCCTAGCCGCGCAGCCTCCCCGGCAGCCACCGCAGCTGGGCCGCCTGCTGGAACGGGCCGCCCCCCTCGTGGTCGTTGAAGTCGTAGACCTCGATGGCCTTGTCCGCCTCGGCGTACGCGTTGAACGCGGCGAACACGGTCGACGGCGGGCAGGTCAGGTCCTCGAGCGCCGTCGAGAACAGCGCCGGGGCCGTGGCACGCGCCGCGAAGTGCACCCCGTCGAAGTAGGCGAGTGTCTCCCGGGCCTGCCGTACCCGGCCGCGATGCGTCTTGAGGTAGTTGCCGATCTCGCGGTACGGGGTGCGGTCCGTGATGGTCGTCGCGCGGGGGAAGTCGCACAGGAACGGCACGTCGGGCGCCACCGCCACCAGGTCGCGGACCAGCCCCGCCACCGCGAGGGTGATACCGCCGCCCTGGCTCCCGCCGGTCACCGCCGTACGGGCCGCGTCCACCAGCGGGTGCGAGCGGGCGGCCTCCACGGCACGGACGGCGTCCGTGAACAGCCGCCGGTAGTAATAGGTGGACGGGTCCTCGATCCCCCGGGTCATGAACCCGGGGAACGACGGCGCGCTGCCCACCGGGTCCGGCGTGTCACCGGTGGCCCAGCCGCTGCCCTGGCCACGCGTGTCCATCACGAAGTGCGCGAACCCGGCCGAGGCCCACAGCAGATGGGCGTGCGGAAGGCCCCGCCCGCCGCCGTACCCGAGGAACTCCACCACCACCGGCAGCGGTTCCGTCGTGCCGGCGGGTATGACGAACCAGCCCTTGACCGGCTGTCCGTCGAAGCCGCTGAACGTCACGTCGAACGTCTCGACCGTGGCGAGCCCCGTCTCCGCCGGCTCGAACCGCGCGCCCAGCTCGTGCGCGCGGGCCTCGTCGAGGGTCTTCGCCCAGAAGTCGTCGAAGTCCTCCGGTTCCACGGAGGTGCTGCGATAGGTGCGGAGTTGTTCGAGGGGCAGGTCGAACTGCGTCATGGAAACCGCCTGGTGAGAAGGGTCGCGTTCGGTATCTCGACCGGTCACCGCCGGCCCTGCCCACCCTAGCCGCGGACGCGGCTGATTCATATACGTGAATGAATCCCCGTCCGGGCCCGTCCGGGCGGACACTCCGCGCCGTCGGCGTCACGAGAACACCTCCGGGACGGTACGCGTGGCATCCTCGGACGAACCGCCCACACCGTATACAGCCGTGGGCCTTCTTCGTCCTGCGCGGAGGGACTCCATGCTCATCAGTCACGCCGTGGGGGAGGACGTCCTCCACGTGACCCTCCACTGCGACCTGGATGTCGCCAACCGGGCCGCCGCGGCCCTCCAGATCCAGGCGCTCGTCCAGGCCCACCGGCCCGCGCGCGTCGTCATCGAGCTCCCCGCCGCCGACCCCACCCCCGCCACGATCAGTGCGCTCGCCCGCGCCCACCGCATGTGCGCCAGCCTGTCCATCCCCTTCTCCCTCGCCGGCGCGAGCCCCCGCACCCGCCGCCTCCTGGACGTGAACAGCTCCTGAAAGCGACCGGATTCCGGGCGAGAGGCGGCGCTATATCGAGCGTTGATCGGCCCCAGATGTCCGTCGTCTTTCATCGGTGCCCGGGGCTCTGGAAGTCCCGACGCCGATGAACGACCCAGGGAACGGAGCCGACGGATGCATCCGCGATGGAACGAGGACTCCCGGCCGCGTGGCGCGGCCGGGCCGGACGAGGGCTCGGACGGTGCCGCCGGGCCCGCCGTCCACGCACTCGGCGAGGCCGGCGCACGCGCCGCGTTCCTCGGCAGGCTGGCGGGCGAGGCCGTCGACCCGGCCGGGCTCCTGGAGCGGGCCGCCGCCGGACCGGGCACCGGACCCCTCGGTGCCCTGCCCGAGGCCACGCCCGGCCCGGCCGGGCTGTGGACGTGCGAGATCCCGGTGACCGCCCCGTCCGGAGTCCTGCCCTCCGCGGCGCCCGGCGCCGTCACCGTCTCGGGCCACGGCGGAGACGCCCGGACCGCCCGCCTGGCGGCCCTGCTCACCGCGCTGGCCGTGCACGGAACCCTGGCCGCCGTCCCGCACGCCCGGCCCGGACGCGAGGTCTGGGGCCTGGACCTCGTCACCGGGGGGCTGCGCCGAATACCGGCCGACGAGGCCCACCCCGCCCCGGCGCACGGCACGACGTTCCGGCCGGTGCCCGGCGCGGCGGCCGGGCTCACCTGGGAGGCGGCCGTGGAGACCGCGTTGGTCCGGCACTGCGAGGAGCTGGTGACCCACCGGCTCGCCGAGCCCGGTGTACGGGTTCCCCGCCTCGCCCTGCCCGCCGACGGCGGCACCTTCCTCCGCGCCCTTCGCAGGCTGGGCGAGCCGGTCGCCCACGACCTGTCGGCGCTGCTCCCCGTCCCGGCGTGCGCGGTCCGGCTCCGGGCGGGCGGCGGCACGGCCGTCGGCGTCGGCGCCACCCGGGCCGAGGCCGTCGCGGCCGCCGTCGAACGGGCCGTGACCCTGAACGCGGGAGCGGGAGCCGGTGACGGCCGTGGCGGGCCGGCTGTTCCCGCCGTATCCGCCGTATCCGCCGTATCCGCCGTATCCGCCGTATCCGCCGTATCCGCCGTATCCGCCGTATCCGCCGTATCCGCCGTGACGCCGGAGCAGGAGGTGTCCGGTCCTCCGGTTCCGGTGGAGCGCGGGGAGTCCGGGCGGGCGGGGCTCGTGGAGGTCCTGCGGGCCCGGGGGCGGACCCCGGTCGCGGTGCTGCTCGACCACGATCCGCGCGCGGGTCGTCTCCTCCCCTACATCGTGCGGGTGGTCCTGCAGGACAGTTGAGTCCCGTCGCGTCCGAGGTGCCGTGTGGCTTCGTCCGAAACGCGGCCCCGGCACGTGCCGCTGACAGCTCGGCGTGTCATGATCTCATGATCGGACGCCGTGCGTCCGGAGGCTGTGCGACGGGGGTCGCGTAAGGCGCGAGTGCAGAAGGCGGGATCCATGGGAGGGCCGATTCGGTTCAGTGTTCTCGGGGCCGTGTCCGTGTACCGGGGCGACGATCCGGTGACCATCGGGTCGCCCCAGCAGCAGGCCCTCCTCGTCGCGCTGCTGCTGCGCTCCGGCCGGGTGGCCTCGACGCACGAACTCATCGTCGCCGTCTGGGGCGAGGAGCCCCCGAGCTCCGCGCTCGCCAGCCTGCGCACCTATGTGTGGCGGCTGCGGCAGCTCCTGGAGGAGGACTCCGGCTCCCCGCGGCTGCTGCTCTCCCACCCCGACGGATACCGCATGGTCGTCCCGCCGCTCTCGGTGGACCTGCACCGGGTCGAGCGGCTGGCGGCGGACGCCTCCCGCGCGCGGTCGGACGGCGACGACGAGACGTGCGGGCGGCTGCTGGCCGAGGCCCTCGACCTCTGGCAGGGGGCGCCGCTGGCCGGCGTGCCGGGCCCGTACGCCGAGCAGCAGCGGGCCCGCTTCACCGAACTGTGGCTCCGTCTGCGCGAGGAACGCTTCGAGCACGAGCTGGCGGCCGGCCGCTACGGCGCCGTCATCCCCGACCTGACGGTGTTCACCCAGGAACACCCGCTCCAGGAAAGGCCGTACGGCTTCCTCATGCGGGCCCTGTACGCCTCCGGGCGACAGGCGGACGCGCTGGCCGTCTTCGCCCGCGTCCGGCACGTCCTCGCCGAGGAGCTCGGCGTCGACCCCGGCCCCGAGCTCGCCGCCCTGCACGAGCGGGTCCTCGCGGGCGATCCGCGGCTCGGCGCGGTCCCGGCGCCACGCGGAGCCGAGCCGTCCGTGTCCGTCCCCGAGAGCCCGCACACGCCGCCGACCGCCGCCGTGCCCCCCGCCCGTGCCCCCGTACCCGCCGCGGTCCCGGACCCGGAGTCGAAGCCGGACCCGGAGGCGGAGACGGCCATGGAGTCCGCCGCCCGCGTGTTCTCCCGGCCCGCCCAACTCCCCGCCGAGACCTTCGACTTCGCCGGCCGGACCGATCAGGTGGCCGAGCTGTGCCGGGTGTTCACGGATCCCGGTCGGACGTTCCTGCCGGTCGCGTCCATCAGCGGGATGGGCGGCGTGGGCAAGACCACCCTCGCCCTTCGGGTCGCCCACCGGATCAAGGACGAGTTCCCCGGCGGCCAGCTCTACGCCGACCTGCGCGGCAGCGGACTGGAACCCGCCGACCCCTCGGCCGTCCTCGCCAGCATGCTCGCGGCGATGGGCGTGCCGTCGCACGGGCTTCCGGCCACGACGGAGGACCGCGCACGGCTCTTCCGTACGCTGACCGACGGCCGGCGCATTCTGCTGCTCCTCGACAACGCCCGCGACCCCGCGCAGGTCGGCCCGCTGCTGCCCGGCTCCGCCGACTGCGCGGTGATCGTCACCAGCCGCACCCGGCTCGTCGGGATCCCCAGCGCGGTCACCGCCGTGGCCCTGGACGTCTTCGGGGCCGACGAGGCCATCGAACTGCTCACCGCCATCGTCGGGGCCGAGCGGGTGGCGGCGGAACCCGAGACCGCGAGGGCCCTGGTGACCGCCTGCGGGCACCTGCCCCTCGCGGTGCGGATCGTCGCGGCGCGGCTCGCCGCCCGGCCGCGCTGGCAGATCGAGACGATGGCCCGCCGGCTCGGCGACGAACGCCGCCGCATCGGCGAGCTGCGCGCCGGTGACCTGACCGTGGCGGCCACCTTCGAACTCGGCTACCGCCAGCTGCCGCAGGAGCAGGCGCGGGCCTTCCAGCTGCTCGCCCCCGTCGCCCGGCCCAGCATCGGCCTGGAGGCCGCCGCCGCGGCCCTCGGCCTCGACGAGTACGACGCCGAGGAAGTGCTGGAGTCCCTGGTCGACGCGGCCATGCTGGAGGCGCCGCAGCCCGGCCGGTACCGCTACCACGACCTCGTCTGGGCCTTCGCGCTCCAGCTCGGCGTCCCACCGGGCGACGGACTCCCCGAGGAGGGCACCCCCGTCCTCCTGCCGCTCCTGGAGCACCTGAGGGCCGCCGGCCGCGCCGCCTTCCAGAGCATGGTGCCGGGCGACCCCGACGGGATCTTCCTCGTCCCCGGCTCCGGGCCCGCACCGGACTTCGCCGGGCTCGTCGAGGCGCGGGCCTGGGTCACCACCGAGTTCGAATGCCTCATCAACGCCCTGACCCTGGCCGCCCGCTGCCCCGGCGGGGCGGGGCAGCGGATCCTGCGCGTCGCCGCGGATCTGCTCATCGCCCTCACCCCGTTCGGCAAGGACATTCCGTACGGGCAGCTCGGCGCCGCCGCGAGGGCGCTGGCCGAGACCGCGGCGCGCAGCGGTGACGACCAGGTCGCGGGACGGGCGCACTTCGTGTGCGGGAACACGGCGCTCCAGAGCGCCCGGCTCGCCGAGGCGGAGCAGTTCACCCGGCTCGCCGCGGAGGCGTGCGAGCGGGCGGGGGACCTGGTGATCCTCCGGCAGACCCTCAACGACCGCGGGCTGATCGCGCAGTTCCAGCACCGCTACGAGGACGCGGTGCGCTGCTATGACCAGGCGATCGACCTGGCGAGGAGGCTCGGGCACCGCTCGGGCGAACTGGTGACGCGGCTCAACGCGGCACAGGCCAGGCTGCGCGGCGGGCGGGCCGAGGAGGCGCTCGTCGCCTGCGGCGAGGCGCTGGCCGCGCTCGTGGAGGTGGAGGACCACCACGGCGCCGCGTACGCGCTGTACGTGCGGGGCATGGCCCTGCACGAGCTGGGCCGGTACGCCGAGGCGGTCGCCAGCCACACCGAGTGCCTCGCCCTGTGCGAGACGTGGCAGATCCGCGGCCAGGAGTCGCAGGCCCGCTTCCGGCTGGCCGAGACCCTGCGGGTCATGGGCCGCCTGGAGGACGCCGTCCAGGAGGCGACCCTCGCCCTCGGGCTCTGTACGCGGCGCGGGGCGGAGCGCGATCAGGGGCTCGCTCTGCTGGTGCTCGGCCGTGCGCTGGCCGACCGCCAGGACACCGAGGCCGCGGCGGCCAGGGCCCGGCAGGCGCACACGCTGTTCAGCAGGCTCGGGCTGCCCGACGCCGATCACGCGGCGGCGCTCCTGGCGGCGCTCGGCCGGAGCCTGTGAACCCTCTCGCCGCTCCCCAGGCAGAGGATATATCCGCAGGTCAGAGCCGCATATCCAGGAACTATCCAGCGTAGATCGACCGTTGGCAGAGTCTCACCCGACAGCACGAACGACGAGCGAACGGAAGTCCGAGCGCATGCGAGCCAAGCTCTTCACCACCCGCACCTCCTCCCCCCTGCGTACCGCCGCCGCCCTCGCCGCCGCCGCGGTGCTCGGCCTCACCCTCTTCGCCGCCGCCGCGCCGGAGCACGAGGCGCCTTCGCGGACCCACGTGACGGCCGACGGTCCGATCGACGACGACACCCACGAGGAGTGGGACAGCCGCGGCTGAACGCCTCGGCACGGTCCGTCACGGTCACCGGGACGGACGGCGGAACGCGAACGACACGCCATGGGGGAGTCATGACGGGTGGTAGTGCGGCGACGGGGCTGGCGGAACGAGACGTCGCCACCATGGTCCGCAGCGCGCGGGCCCGCAGCGGGGTCAGCCAGCGCGACCTCGCCGAGAGATCGGGCATCGGTCTGCGGACGCTCCGCGAGATCGAGCAGGGCAGGGTCCGGGCCCCGAGACCCGGGTCGCTGCGCAGGATCGCCGAGGCGCTGTGCGAGCCCGAGCTGCTCGCCCGGGTCGGCGGCGCGGCCGACACCGGAGGGAACGACCCCGGGGACGAGCCGCTGGTCCTGCGGGTCCTCGGCCGGCTCTCCGCCGTGCGGGGAACGGCCGAACTGGTCACCGGAACACCGAAACAGCAGTCCCTGCTCGGACTGCTCGCGCTCCAGGCCAATCAGGTGGTCGAGCGCGACGAGATCGTCGAGGTGCTCTGGGACGGCCGACTGCCCGACACCTTCGGACAGCTGATTCACACCTACGTCTCCCGGATCCGGATGATGCTGGAGACGCACACGGTCCCGGGCGAGGAACGGGCCACGATCCTGCGCCGCGGCGGCGGATACGAACTCCGGCTCGACGACGGCCGGCTGGACATCCTGGAGTTCGGGCGGCTGACCGGCGAGGCCGCCTGCGCCCGCGCCTGCGACGACCCCGTCGCCGAACAGACCCTGCTCGGCGAGGCGCTGCGACTCTGGCGCGGCCGGCTCCTCGAAGGCGCACCACCGCGCCTGGCCGGCCATCCCCTCGCCTTCGAGCACGCCCGCCGGCGCGTCGCCTCGGCGCTGCGCCTCGCCGATCTCGCCCTCGCCCGGGGGCAGCACGAGGAGGTGCTCGCCCAGCTCGGACCGATCGCCCGGCACGAGCCGCTGCACGAGGGCCTGCACGCCCGGCTGCTGACCGCGCTCGCCGGGTCCGGCCGACGGGCGGAGGCACTGGAACTGTTCACCGTGGTCGACCGCAGGCTCCGGGGCGAGAGCGGCATCGAGCCCGGCGGCGAACTCCGCGACGCCCAGACGGCGGTGCTGCGCGAGGACGCCCCGGCCGCGCCGGTCCGCGCCGGGCGCGCCGAGATGAGCTCCGACCGGCTCCCGCACGGCGTGGGCGACTTCGTGGGCCGCGTCGAGCACTTCCGGATCAGTCAGTACCTGACCGGGCAGGGGCCGCTCGCGGCGTTCGGCGCGGCACCGGTCGCCGCACTCCACGGACCCGTCGGAGTCGGCAAGTCCGCGCTGATCCGCCAGATCGCCGCGGCCGCCGCCCGTCACTTCCCCGACGGCGTCCTGTACGCCCGGACGCGCACCGGCACGCCCGACGAGATCCGCACCGTGCTGACCGGCTTCGTGCGCTCCCTGGGCGCGCCGGCGGCGGGTCCGCTGGCGACCCTGCCCGAGCTCACCGCCCGGTACCAGGAGCTGGTGGCGGGCCGCCGGGTCCTGGTGGTCGTCGACGACGCGGCGGGCGAACGCGCCGTCAGGCCCCTGCTTCCGTCCGGCCCCGGTGCCGCCGCCCTGCTGGCGAGCCGGGCCCCGCTGTCCGGCCTGGAGGGCGCCCAGCACTTCCGTGTCGAGCGGTTCACCACCGACCAGTCCGTCTCCCTGCTCGCCCGGATCGCGGGCGAGCAGCGGGTACTGGCCGAACGGGCGGCCGCCGAGAGCCTCGCCGAGCTGTGCGACGGGATCCCGCTGGCCGTGCGGATCGTGGGCATGCGGCTCGCCGCCCGGCCCCACTGGACCCTCGACCGGCTCGCGGACCGGCTGGCCGACGAGGACCGCCGGCTGGCGGAACTGGTGGCCGGCGACCTGTCCGTACGGGAGCGGCTGACGTCGGCGTACTCGGACCTGGACCCCGTGCTGCGGGACGCCGTGGGGACCCTCGCCCGCCGCACGGACCGGAGGGTCACCCCCGCCGACGCGGCCGGTGCGCTGGGCTGCGGCGGACCGCAGGCGGAGGACCTCCTGGAGCGGCTGGTCGACCACCAGCTGCTCGAACCCCCGGCCGGCCCCGGCGGAGCGTACGCGCTCCCGCCGCTGGTGCGCCTGCACGCCCGGGGGCGATGAACGGCGTGAGGGGACGGGCGTCGATGCCCACCGCCCCCGTCCCCTCACGCGCTTGTCCCGGCGCGGCGCTCACGCGTCGCGGGCGCGGAGCGTCAGCCAGCCGCCGACCGCCGCCGCGGCCGCCCACGCGGCCATGACCAGCACACCCGTCAGGGGGCCGTACGGCGCCGCGGCGGCGGGATCGAGCCGCAGCCCGTACTGGCCGGCCCGGTCCGGCAGGTACCAGGCCAGCTCCCGTACACCGGGGATCTCGGCCACGACGGGGGAGACCAGGAAGAGCACCGGGATCAGGACGCCCATGGAGAGCATCAGACTGCGCAGCATGGCGGTGAACCCCATGCACATGATCGCCAGCAGCGGGAAGTACAGCGCCCCCACCACGATCGCCCGCACGGTGCCCGCCTCCCCGAAGGCCGCGCCGTGAGCGCCGAGCAGACGCTGCGAGAGGAGGAACGTGCCCAGCGAGGCCACCGCCCCCACCACCGCGGCCAGCCCCGCCGCGACGGCCAGTTTGGCCCCGTACAGCAGCCCCCGGCGGGGCACCACGGCCAGCGAGACGCGGATCGCGCCGTGCTGGTACTCGTTGCCGACCACCAGGACGGCGAAGGCGATCACGACGACATGGGCGAAGAGGATGCCGTAGTAGCCGAGCTGCACCGGATCGAAGCCCGGCGCGTCCACGTCCTCGGGGCCCGCCGTGCCGGACACGCCGGCGCCGATCGCGACGAGCAGGACGGCGGCCAGGGGCAGCGACCACAGGACCGGACGCACCGAGCGGATCTTCGTCCACTCCGAGCGGAGCACCGCGTTGACAGTCATGTTCAGGCCACCTCTTCCAGGGGGCGTCCCCCGTACTCCACCGAATCGGCGGTCATCCGCATGAAAGCCTCTTCCAGCGAGTCCTCGACCCGGACCAGTTCCAGGACGGGGGTTCCCTCATGAGCCGCGATCCGGCCGACGACGGCCGGATCGGCCTCGTACACCTCCAGCGCGCCGTCGTCGCCGGACGTCACCCGCAGGCCCTCGCGCACCAGGGACGCGCGCAGCCGCTCCGGCTCGTCGGAGCGCACCCGCACCCGGGAACGGCCGTGCTCCGCGGCGAACTCGGCCATGGACACGTCCGCCAGCAGCCTGCCCCGGCCGATGACGACCAGCCGGTCCGCGAGCAGTGCCGTCTCCGTCATCAGATGGCTGGAGATGAGCACCGCCCGGCCGCGGGCGGCCAGCGCCTTGAGGAAGTGCCGCAGCCAGCGGATGCCCTCCGGGTCGAGACCGTTGACGGGCTCGTCGAGGATCAGCACCTCGGGGTCGCCGAGCAGGGCCGCGGCGATGCCCAGGCGCTGGCGCATGCCCAGCGAGAACCCGCCGATCCGCCGCTTGGCCGCCGACTCCAGACCCACCTGTGCGAGGACCTCCTCGACCCGCGTGCCCGGCAGGCACCCGGCCTGGGCGACGCAGAGCAGATGGTCGCGCGCGGTCCGTCCCGGATGCGCCGCCCCGGCGTCCAGCAGGGCCCCGACCGTGCGCAGCGGCTCGACGAGCCCGCCGTAGGGCCGGCCCCCGATCAGGACCTCGCCCGCCGTGGGCCGGTCAAGGCCCAGGATCATCCGCAGCGTGGTCGACTTCCCCGCCCCGTTCGGACCGAGGAACCCGGTGACGGACCCGGCCCGGACCCGGAAGGTGAGGCCGTTCACCACCGTCCTGTCGCCATAGGACTTCACCAGGCCCCGTACCTCGACGGCGGCGGGTTCCTCGCCCGTACCGTGCTCCGTTGCGCTGTCGCTGTTCATGTCCCCAAGCCAACCGCCCGGCGGGCCCGGACGGATCCCCCGGCGGCGGGAGCCGCGTCCCCCAGGAGAGGGAACTGATCCACGATGAACCGTCTGACGTCGGCGTGCCTCCTCGCCCTGCGCCAGGGGCGCACGTACGCCCGCGGTCTGCACCTGCTGGTCGGTGCCGCCGTGGGACCCGTGTGCGTGCTGGTCTGGCCCGGCATCACGGAGAACCTCGCACGCACCCTGGCGGCCTGCGCGCTGGTGCCGGTGGTCCCGCTGCTCCTGCTCGGCATGGTGCCGGGGATGCGGCGCGCGGAGGGAATCCAGGCGCTGCTGATGCTCGTACCGGACGACGAGGAGGCGATCGGCCGCGCACCGGCCCGGACCCTTTCGGACCGGTGGCGCACCAGCGTCTGGCTGGTGCTGCGGTCCTGGTGGGGACTGCTCGTCGCCAGCGTCCTCGCCCAGGTGCTCTCCGTCACCATCACGCTGGCGGCGGCGCCCGCCGTGGAAAGCCCCCGGACGCTGCTCGGCGTCACGATCCCGGGCGGCCACCGCTCCATCTGGTACCTCGGTCTCGTGCCACCGCTGCTGCTCGTCGCCTTCACCCTGCTCGTCGGGGCGGGGAAGGTCCAACTCGCCCTGGCACGACGCTTCCTCGGGCCCTCGACGGCCGAGCGGCTCGCCGACGCCGAGCACAGGGCGGACCGGCTGCTGGCCCGGAACTCGCTCGCGGGCGAACTGCACGACTCCATCGGGCACGCCCTCACGGTCACCGTGCTCCAGGCGAGCGCGGCCCGCGAACTCGTCGACGTCGACCGGGACTTCGTCGTCCGGGCGCTGGCCGCCATCGAGGAGACCGGCCGCCGCGCCATGGACGACCTGGAACGCACCCTCGACTACCTGAAGGAACGCGAACCGGCGGCCCGCACGGTCCGGCCCACGCTCGGTGACGTCGGCCAGCTCCTGGAGGCGAGCCGCGCGGCCGGTGTGACGGTCCGTGCCCGCACCGCCGCCGACGTCGGCGCGGTCCCGGGCGTGGTCTCCCGCGAGGCGTACCGCATCCTCCAGGAGTCACTGACCAACGCCATGAAGCACGCGCCCGGTTCGGCGGTGGACGTCGTCCTGGACGTCACCGGCGAGCAGGTCAGTCTGACCGTGACGAACCGGCTGGTCGAGGAGGCGCCCCCGGGCCGGGGCACCGGCAAGGGGCTGCGCGGGCTGCGGGAGCGCACGGCGCTGTTGGGCGGCCGGGCCTCCGCCGGAGCAGAATCGGGGCGCTGGATCGTCAGCGCCCGTCTTCCCCTGAGGTTGGGATCGTGACCATGGACATCTCCGTACTCCTCGTCGACGACGAGGAACTCGTCCGGGCCGGCATGTCGGCCATTCTCGGCAATGCCCCCGGCATCACCGTGGCCGGTGAGGCATCCGACGGCTGCGAGGTGGTGCCGCTGGTCCGCGAACTGCGCCCGGACGTGGTCGTCATGGACGTACGGATGCCCACGGTCGACGGCATCACCGCGACCCGCGACCTCATGGCCGCCGTGCCCGAGCCGCCGCGGGTCCTGGTCATCACCACCTTCGAGCGGGACGACTACGTCTACGAGGCGCTCAGGGAAGGGGCGTCGGGGTTCCTGCTGAAACGGTCCCGGCCGGCCGAGATCGTGCAGGCGGTCCGTACGGTGGCGACCGGAGACTCGGTGCTGTTCCCCGCGGCGATCCGCTCGCTGGTCCAGGGGCGCCCGGCCCGCGGCCCGGGCGACGGTCTGGCGCGCGCCCAGCTCACCGAACGGGAGGCGGACGTGCTGCGGCTGGTGGCGCAGGGGATGTCGAACGCGGAGATCGCCGAGCGGCTGTTCCTCGGGGTGCAGACGGTCAAGACCCACGTCAGCAGCACCCTGGCGAAGCTGGGGGCGCGCGACCGCACACAGGCGGTGGTCCTCGCGTACGAGTCGGGGTTCGTCGGCGTCGGCTGACCCGGCCGGCGAGCGGCTTCGGCGAGCGGTCCCTCGGTGGGGAGTTCCCGGTGGGGAGTCCGCTCAGCCGATGAGGTCCTTCAGGCGGGAGACCACCGCCGCCTCGGACTCGCCCTCCTGCGGCACCGGTACGACCTGGAGGTGCGTGACCCCGGACTCGCGGTAGGCGTCGAGGCGGTCCCTCACGTAGCTCTCCGTGCCGCAGATCGTGGTGGCTTCGAGCAGCGCCGGAGGAACCGCCGCCGCGGCCCCGGCCTTGTCGCCGGCCCGGAACAGCCGCTGGATCGCCGCGGCCTCGCGGGCGTAGCCGTACCTGCTGACCAGGTCGTGGTAGTAGTTGTGGCCCGGCGCGCCCATCCCCCCGACGAACAGCGCGAGTTGATTGCGGGCCAGCTCCCGGGCCCGCTCGGCGTCCGGACCGATGGCGAGCAGGCCGCCCGCCGAGATCCGCAGCGGCCCGAGCTCCGGGTCGCGGGCGGCGGCGCCCTCCTTGAGCGCGGAGCCCCACACACGGTCGCACCACTCGGGAACGAAGAACAGCGGCAGCCAGCCGTCGGCGGTCTCCGCGACCATCCGGACGTTCTTCGGGCCCAGCGCGGCCACCCACACCGGGACCGACGGACGGACCGGCGGCGTCAGCAGGCGCATGGGCCTGCCAAGCCCGGTGCCCTGCCCCTCGGGCAGCGGCAGTGTCACCGTGCGTCCCTCGTGGCGCACGGGCTCGTCGCGCCTCCAGAAGGCACGCATGACCTCGATGGTCTCGCGGGTCCGGGCCACCGGCGCGGCGTACGGCACCCCGTGGAGGCCCTCCACGACCTGCGGGCCCGAGGAGCCGAGGCCGAGGTGGCAGCGCCCGCCCGACAGGGCGTCGACACCGGCCGCCGTCATGGCGAGCAGCGCGGGGGTGCGGCTGAACACCGAGAGGATGCCGGAGCCGATGCCGATGCGCTCGGTGCGGGCGGCGAGGAAGCCCATGAAGCTGGGGGCGTCGTAGCCGTACGCCTCGGGGACCCAGACGAGGTCCAGGCCCGCTCGCTCCAGTTCGGCGACCTGGCCGGCCGCGGCGACGATGTCGGTGTCGTACTTCAGCTGCATGGAGATCTTCACGGCGGGTGCTCCGGGGGTTCCGGGTGCCGACGGGCGGCACGGGACAGGGCTGGACGGGGAGGGGCTGTACGGGGAGGGGCTGTACGGGAGGCGGCGGGCGCGGGGCCCGGCGGCAGAACCGGGCCGGTGGGGCGCTGCGGTGGCAGGGCGTCAGGCGTGGGCCGCGGTGGGGGCGTCGAGGCGGGGGAAGGCGTCCTCGGCGATCAGCTCCTGGACCCGGAACCGCTGGATCTTCCCGGAGGCCGTCAGCGGCAGGCCGTCGGCCACGTACCACCGCGACGGGATCTTGTGCGGCGACAGCTGCTCCCGGCAGCGGGCGAGGCACAGTTCGAGGTCCGGGCCCTCGGGCCGGTCGGCGGAGGGCAGCAGCACCGCGGCCACGATCTCGCCCCACCGGTCGTCCGGCACCCCCACCACCAGGGCGTCGCGCACGCCCGGCAGCGTGCCGAGGAAGGACTCCAGCGGGCCGGGCGCGATGTTCTCGCCGCCGCGGATGACGAGGTCGCTCAGCCGGCCCTCGATGCGGACGGCGCCCGTCGCGTCCATCGAGCCGAGGTCCCCGGTGCGCAGCCAGCCGTCCGCGTCCACCTTGCGGGCAGTGGCCTCCGGATCCCCGTTGTACGCCAGCATCTGCTGGTAGCCGCGGGCGCGGATCTCGCCGGGGACCCCCAGCGGCAGCACCCGGCCGGTGTCCGGGTCCACGATCGCGCACTCGACGTGCGGGAGCGGGCGTCCCACGGTGGTCGTCTTGTCCTCGGCGCTGTCGTCCGGCCGGGTCAGGGTGACCACGGAGGCCAGCTCGGTCTGCCCGTACAGGTTGAACACCGTGGTCGAGAACAGCCGCTCGGTCTCGGTGATCAGCCGCGCACGGACCGGCGCCGCGCCGGTCAGGACGCAGGACAGCCGAGCCGGTTCGCCGTCGGCGGCGCGGGCCACGTCGTTGAGCGCGGTCAGCACCGTCGGCACACTGGTCAGCACCGCGCCGGGGGAGCGGCGCAGCACCTCGAACAGGACCTTGGGGTCGAAGCGTTCGAGGAGGGTGAAGACGCCGCCGCTCCACAGCGGCCCCAGGCAGGAGATGACGCAGCCGGCGGTGTGGAACATCGGCAGCGGCGACACCACGGTCGCGCCGTCCCGCACGCCGAGCCCCTCGAAGGTCAGCCGGGCGACGTTCACGACCGACCGGTGCGACAGCAGCACGGCCTTCGGGTCGCCGGTGGTGCCCGAGGTGAACTGGATCTGCGCGGGGACGGCGGCCACCTCCTCCTGGGACGGCAGCGGCGCGGAGCCGCGCAGCGACTCCCACGCGGCGAGCGGTACGACGTGCCGCAGCTCCGGCAGGCCGGGCACGACCGCGCGGACCACCTCGGTCATGTCGTGACCGCGGCTCGCGTCTGCGTGGATCAGCATCTCGGCCTCGGAGGCGCGCAGGGCGTGCGTCAGCTCACCGGCCCGCAGCGCCGGGTTCAGCGTCACCAGCGTCACTCCGGCCAGGGCCGCCGCGTACGCGACGATCGGCCACTCCGGCACGTTCGGCGCCCACAGCGCCACCCGCGCGCCCAGGCCCACGCGCTCCCGCAGCCCGCCGGCGACGCTCTCCGCCTCGGCGAGCAGTTCGCCGTACGACCAGCGGCGCGGTGCGCTCCCGTCGTCCGGGACCGACTCCAGGGCGAGGGCGTCCGGCCGTCCCGCGGCGACCTCCCGCAGCAGCGAGCCGACCGTGTGGTCCGACAGCGGCGGCCCGGTGTCGGCGGGACGGAAGGACTCGGTGAGGGGCGCGTCGGCGAGGGAGGCGGCCGTGCGCGGGGCTGTGGTGAGCGGGTTGGCGGTGAGAGGGGCGGTGGTGCGCGGTGCGGCCGGTGCGGTGGTGACCTGCATGGCGGTTCTCCTCGGTGCTGGGCGTCCGGCCGGTCCGGCGCTGGTCACAGCCAATCGCGGAGGCCCCCGGTGCCGGATCCCCCGGCGGCTGGACCCGGTTCCCTCCCGGGAGGGAACCGGGCGGGGGAGGCAGGAGACGTGCAGATCCCGTCCAGTCCGGACCCGCCGGTCGCCGCTACCGTGCGCCCGTTCGCGTCCGCCCCCGCCCGGGGTCGGGCAGAAAGGAGCGGCGGGGTGCAAGTGATGGCGGGCTGGCCGGCCCTGAGCGGTATGCGGATCCTCGATCTGTCGAGGTTGTTGCCCGGCGGATTCGCCACGGTCCTGATGGCCGACCTGGGCGCCGACGTGATCAAGGTGGAGAGCCCGGGCGGCGGGGACTACGGCAGACGGGTCGACCCCGAGACGTTCGCGGCGCTCAACCGCAACAAGCGCTCGCTCGTCCTGGACCTGCGCTCCCCGGCCGACCGGGAGGCCCTGCTGCGCCTCGTGGAGCGCAGCGACGCCGTGGTGGAGAGCCACCGGCCCGGTGTCCTGGACGCCATGGGGCTGGGATACGCACGGCTCCGCGAGGCCAATCCGCGGGTGGTGCTCTGCTCCGTCACCGGCTTCGGACAGGACGGACCGTACGCCTCCCGGCCGGGCCACGACCTCAACTTCCTCGCCCTGTCGGGCTTCTTCGCCGTGCCCCACCGGCCCGGCGAGACCGTCGACCGGGTGGGCGTGCGGGTGGCCGACCTGGCCGGCGCGATGTACGCGGCGCTGGCCACCGCCGTGGCGGTGACCTCCGCCCGCGCCACCGGGGAGGGCCAGCACCTCGACGTGTCCCTGCACGAGGCGGCGGCCGCCTGGGCCGGACCGCTCGCGCTGCCCCTGCGCGCTCCGGCCGATCCGGCCGACAGCCCGCTGGTCACCGGCGACAACGACGTCTTCACCGCGGCCGACGGCGGCCGGATCGCGCTGGCCACCTTCGAGGACAAGTTCTGGCTGACGTTCCGCACGGCGTTCGCCGGGGAGTTCCCCGAACTCGACGACGACGCCCACGACCGCCGGACGGATCGCACCCGGGCCCGGACGCGGGTACGGGAGCTGCTCACCGGCGTCTTCGCCCGGCGCGACCTCGCCTGGTGGTCCGCCGCCCTCGCCGGACTCGACCTGCCCTGGGCGCCGGTGTACGAGACCGCCGACGCCTTCCTGGCCGACGAGCACGTGGCCGCCCGCGAGCTGGTCGGCACCCTGCCGGGCTCGGCCACCGAGGAGCCGCGCCGCCAGGTCCGTTTCCCGGTGCTCTTCGGCGCCGGACTCGACTCGCTGCGCGCCGCCGCCCCCGGTCACGGCGAGCACACCGACGAGATCCTCGCGGAGCTGGACGTCCTCGCGGTGCCGGACGTCCTCGCGGTGCCGGACGTCCACGCGATGCCGGACGTTCTCGCGGAGTCGGACGTCCACGCGGAGCCGGCCCGATGAGCGCGCGCGGCGCGTTCGCGGAGAGCGCCGAGCTCCGTGCCCTGCGCGAGGCCGTCGCCGACTTCGCGCGCGGACGCGGCCCCGGCTCCGACCCGCGCTCCCCGAGGGAACTCTGGGCCGAGGCGGGCCGGCTCGGCTACCTCGGCGTCAACCTCCCCGAGGAGTACGGCGGCGGGGGCTGCGGCATCACCGAGCTGTCCGTCGTCATGGAGGAACTCGGCGCGGCCGGCAACCCCCTGCTGATGCTGGTGGTCTCGCCCGCGATCTGCGGCACCGTCATCGCCCGCTTCGGCACCCCGGAGCAGAAGCGCGCGCTGCTCCCCGGCCTCGCCGACGGCTCCGCCATGATGTCCTTCGGCATCACGGAGCCCGACGCCGGCTCGAACTCGCACCGGCTGACCACCACCGCGCGCCGGGACGGCACGGACTGGCTGCTCACCGGCCGCAAGGTCTTCGTCTCCGGGGTGGACGAAGCGGATGCCACCCTGATCGTGGCCCGGACGGAGGACACCCGTACGGGCCGCCTCAAGCCCTGCCTCTTCGTCGTCCCCCGAGGCGCGCCCGGCTTCGCCCATCATGAGATCCCCATGGAACTCAGCGCGCCCGAGCGGCAGTTCGAGCTCGTCCTGGACGACGTACGACTGCCGGCGGACGCACTGGTCGGCGGCGAGGACGCGGGCCTGCAGCAGCTCTTCGCCGGCCTGAACCCCGAGCGGATCATGATCGCCGCGTTCGCCGCCGGACTGGGCCGGTACGCCCTGGACAAGGCGGTGGACTACGCCCGCACCCGGCAGGTGTGGTCGGTGCCGATCGGCGCCCACCAGGCCGTCGCACACCCGCTCGCGCAGATCCACGTCGAGCTCGAACTCGCCCGGCTGATGACCCGCAAGGCCGCCGAACTCTACGACCACGGTGACGACATGGCCGCCGGAGAGGCCGCCAACATGGCCAAGTACGCCGCCGCCGAGGCATGCGCCCGGGCCGTCGACCAGGCCGTGCACACGCTGGGCGGCAACGGCCTCACCACCGAGTACGGGCTCGCCTCCCTGCTGACCCTCTCCCGGGTGGCGCGGATCGCGCCGGTCAGCCGGGAGATGATCCTCAACTTCGTCTCCCACTACACCCTGGGCCTGCCGAAGTCCTACTGACGCCGCCCGATCCGCGCCTCATGCCCGTGGCCCCGCCGACGATCGGCGGGGCCACGGGCATGAGACGGGAACCAGGGGGGCGGGGGGCGGCGGACCGGGTCGGCGGACCGGGATCAGTAGGGCACGGGTCAGTGGGGCAGGGACCGGCCGACGCCCCGCTCGGACGCCCGCGCGTACACGGCGGCGGCCAGCGCGATGTCCTGGACCCCCATGCCGAACGGGTTGACGACCACCCGGTCGCCCGGGTTGATCGTCCGCGCGTACTCGCCCGAGAACAGCGCGGGCAGGGACGCGTCCACCGTCCGGCCGCCGTCGGGGGCCGCGGTCCCCGGCGCCGCGACGCGGCCCGCCCGTGCCAGCTTCCCGAGCAGCCGGTGGTCGTCGTCGACCACGAGCTCCCAGTCGTCGACGAACAGGTGGTCGCAGCCGAGCAGCAGGCTCTCCGCCGCGTCGTCGAGCGACACGTTGACGAACGTGGCGCCCGAGGGGACCCAGTCGAGTGCGACGTACGGCTCGGTGGTCGTCGTCGCCGCGACGGTCACCTCGGCGCTCTCGACCGCGGTCCGGGCGTCGCCGGTGACGGTCACGGCGACCGCCGGGTCCGCCGCGCGCAGCCGGGCGGCCAGCTCCTCGGCCCGCCCGGCGTCCTGGTCGTACAGGAACACCTCGTCGATCCCGGGGCAGGCGTCCGCGAGCAGCTCACGGTGCACCTCGGCCTGCCGGCCGCAGCCGAGGAAGGCCACCCGCCGCAGCGCCGTCAGATCGCGTACGGCGCGCAGCGCGGCGACCGAGACGCCGGCCGTGCGCAGCGCGCTGATCCGGCCGCCCTCCATGATGCAGACCGGCCGGGCGGTCTCCGGATCGTTGAGGACGACGAGGCCGGCGGCGCGCGGCCGGCCCAGCAGGCGGTTGCCCAGCGAGGCGTTGATGATCTTGCAGCCGTACGCGTCGCCCGACCACCCGGGGAGGACGAGGCTGCGCGCCGACGCCCCGGACGGGGTGGTCCAGCGCAGCGCGGCCTCGGGAGTGAGGCCGGCCTCCTTGCGGCGGTAGGCGAGCAGCGTGTCGTGCGCCAGCTCGGCGACGGGCAGCCCGGCGGTCAGCCGGGCCACGTCGCCGCTGTCCAGATAGGTGATCGTGGAGGAGTCGTGGGGAGTCATCGGTGGTCTCTCTTCCCGAGGTTCGGCAGGGCGGGAACCGGGGGATCCTCGGCGCGCACCCGGTCGAGGAGTTCCAGGGCCGTGCGGATGTCGCCGGCGCAGCCGGGTCCGCCGTCGGCCGGCGCGGCGTCCAGGTGCGGGTACTTCTCGCCGCTGTCCGGGCAGACGCAGGCGATCTCCCGCAGCGACGGGTCGAGCAGGGCCCGGGAGACGGCGGCGAGCACCGCGGCGCCGCCGCTGCCGCCGAGCGAGATGCCGGTCTTCCGGGCGATGAGCACGCAGGCCGCGGCGGCGGCCTGGTCCGTCAGCCGCACCACGTGGTCGACGTGGTGCGGCTCGACGAAGCCCGACGGCCGACCGGAGCCGAAGCCCATCAGCTTGAACGGCCGGTCGGCCGGCGTCCCGCCGAGCGCGGAGGAGCCCACCGCGTCGACCGCGACGATCCGGGTCGTGGGGGCCTGGTCGCGGAAGTACCGCGCCATCCCCGCCAGCGTGCCCCCGGTCGACACGGCCACGGCGACGGCGTCGAACCGGCCGTCCGGCGCGGCCTTCACCAGCTCCGCCGCGGTCTGCCACTCGTGCACCCCGGGGTTGGCGGGGCTCTCGTACTGGTTGGTCCACACGACGTCGGACGAGGCCGCCAGGATCTCGCGCACGGCCTGGAGCCGGGCGCCGAGCGTCAGGCCGCCGGGCACCTCGCGCACGGTCACCACCTCGGCGCCGTACGCGCGCATCCGCCCCACGCTGGCGGGCGGCGTGCTCGGCTCGACGACCAGCGTGCAGCCGTAGCCGCGCTCCGCGCACAGGCCGGCGAGCGCCACCCCGAGGTTGCCGGAGGTCGACTCGACCACCCGCATCCCCGGACGCAGCGCCCCGCTCGTCTCCAGCGCGTTCAGCAGGGCTTCCGCCGTACGGGCCTTGATGGACCCGAAGGGGTTCTCGGCCTCCAGTTTGAGCCAGAGCCGCACGGTCCGGTCGCCGACCGGGACGACGACCGGTCGCAGGGGTGTGTCTCCGATGGCGGCCGGCGGCGCGGCCATGGATGTGGTGTGCGTCATGGGGTCAGTCCTTGAGGCTGTCGACACGGGCCGTCGGCTGCTGCGGCACGGGCGGGAAGGTCCGGTGCGGACCGATGTCGGCGAGGTCGTAACCGTGCGGGTAGCCCGGGTACGTCCGCGCGGTCGGCCGGGTCGTCAGCCGTGCCATCAGGCGGGGCGCGGCGCGCTCCGCGCGCGCGTGACCGCGCAGTCCGGCCCGGTGGACGGCCCGCGCCCACCGGGGCGGGACGGGCAGGCCGAGGGCGTCCAGCGCCGGCGCGTCGAGCCGGCAGGGGAGGGTGGCCTCCACCAGGTCGCTGACCGGCCGTCGGTACCAGGACGCGTACAGGTTGATGATCTGGGTGCCGACGCGGTGGTTGCTCGCGGACCGCCGGAAGCGGATCCGCTCGTACTCGCGGTTGAAGCGCTCGAAGCTGTCGTAGTCGGTGGGCAGTTCACGGATGTTCATCCGCCTGCCGACGTTGGTGAAGAAGTAGAAGGCGGCCAGCCGCTCCGTCTCGGAGGTCGGTCGCCAGGCCCAGCGGTCGATCCAGCGCACCGGTTCGAAGATGAACGTCGACAGGACGTACAGCATGTCCTCGTTCGCGATGTCGAACCTGCGGTGGGCCTGGTTGATCTGACGGATCGCCTGGTTGCCGCGGTCCGAGTCGTAGCCGCCGCGCACGAGTTCCCCGAGCAGGATCCGGGTGTCGTCGTAGCGTTTCTGGGCCCGCCGGGCGAACTCGCCGGTACCGTCGAGGACTCCGGAGATGGCGGGCACGCAGCAGGTGCGCCAGATCGCCACTTCGAGCCCGCGGCCGTAGTCCCAGGGGAACTCCCGGTCGGAGGATGTGCGGTGTATCTCCTGGTGGTCCGCCTTCGGGTCGAGCGTCTCCAGGTGTCTGAGTGTCGCGTAACGATCTCGCATGCGTACCCCGTTCACGATGGTCACGGTGGGGGAGGTCGGCCCGGGGGCCTACAGCGGTACGGAGCCCGTGGTGGTGATGACCTCGGGCCTCGTGGGGTCGAACCGCAGCGTTTCGAAGCGCCACTGGAGCTGGCCGGTGAGCCAGCTGCGCAGCCCGGCGATGTGGCGCTCCAGGCGGTCGGCGGGGAACAGAGCGCGCTGCGCGGGCGTCAGGAGGTCCGGGAAGGTGCGGCTGAGCTCGGTGAAGCGGTCGAAGCGGCCCTGGACCATCTCCCCGACGGCGTCCGCGGCGGTCTGCAGGTCCGTGCCGTGCGCGTGCCGGTGGACCAGGACCAGGTTGTGCGGGTCGCCGAGGAGCGCCTCCTTCTCGCAGCTGAAGAGGTCGTTGGTCCACAGGTCCGCGTCGGACAGCGCGGCGTTCATCTCGGCGAACGCCGGCAGGAGGTAGATCTCCTCGGGCACCTCGGCATGCGTGGTGACCTCGATGAGGTCGAGGTACGGCATCAGGGCCCGGCCGCGGTGGGCGATGTACTCGTCCAGGTCCGGCACGCGCCCGGTGAGCCGGTTCTCCGACTCCCAGACGCAGGTGTCGAAGAACGCGCCGATGTGCGCGGCGAGCCGCCGGCGCCATGCCGGGGAGGTCAGCGGCGCGGTGCGGCGCCACAGGTCGGCGTAGGCCGGGCGGAACACCTGCGTGAGGGAGTGGCCGGCCGGTGCCGGGTCCTCGTCGACGGAGCCGTCCTCGGTGAACCAGCCGAGGACCTCGTCGCAGACCTCCCGCAGCCGCTCGGGCTCGGTGCCGAGCGAGGTCTCGTCGAACTGGTCGTCCAGGACCAGCATGCAGCTGATCCAGTCGGTCACCAGCTGGAGCTCCGAGGCGCCGGAGTGCGGGTAGGCCCTGCCCATCAGGGTGCCGAGCAGGGAACGTTCGTGATGGCGGCGGGCGCCCTCGTCGGGGGCGAGCCCGTAGCGGGCCACGAAGGCTCGGCTGCCGGACTCCGCCCGGTCGGCGTACGGACTGAGCTCCGCGGGGAACTCCACCTGGAGGTGCGGCATGCGCAGGGACACGGTGTCACCCATCGTTTCGAGTCGCGGTGCGGGGATCTGGGTCGCGGGGGAGGGGGCAGGCGAGGCGAGGGCGGCCGGGGGAGGGGCGGCCGCCGTCAGCCGGGCAGCTGGAGGGACTTGACCTCCTGGAACTCCTGGATGCCGTGGCGGCCGAGTTCCCGTCCGACGCCGGACTGCTTGTAACCGCCGAACGGCGCCGCGGCGTTGAACTTCGCGCCGTTGACGTCGACCTGGCCCACCCGCAGCCGGCGGGCCACCGCGACGGCGCGGTCCTGGTCCGCCGACCACACGGACGCGGCGAGGCCGTAGTCCGTGCGGTTGGCCAGGGACACCGCCTCGTCCTCGCCGTCGTACGCCAGGACGGCGAGGACGGGGCCGAAGACCTCCTCGCGGGCCAGCGGCGACGACGGGGCGACATCCGCCCAGACGCTCGGCGCCACGTAATGGCCGGTGTGCGGCAGACCGTTCGCCAGGTCCTGCCCGGCGACCTGACGGGCCCCCGAGCGGGCGGCCTGCGCCACATGGGCCAGCACCCGCTCCCGCTGACCGGCGGAGGCCAGCGGGCCCAGCAGGGTGGCCGGGTCCTCCGGGTCCCCCGGCACGTAGTCGGCGACGACCGCGCGGGCCACGTCGAGCGCCTCGTCCAGGCGAGCGCGGGGCACCAGCAGCCGGGTGCGGGCCGTGCACGTCTGCCCGGCGTTGAGCAGCGCGCCGCGCACGCCGTCCTCGACGGCGGTGACGAGGTCGGCGTCCGGCAGCACCAGCGTGGCGGACTTGCCGCCCAGCTCCAGGGAGGTCTTCTTGACGGTACGGGCCGCCGCCGCGCCGACCGCGCGGCCGGTCTCCAGGGAACCGGTGAACGACACCAGGTCGACGCCGTCGTCGACGGTGAGCGCCACGCCCGCCGTCGCGCCGCGCCCCGGGACGAGGTTGAAGACGCCCGGAGGCAGCCCGATCCCGTCGATGATCTCCGCGAGCAGATACGAGGAGAGCGGCGCGAGTTCGCTCGGCTTGAGCACGAGGGCGCATCCCGCGCCGACGGCGGCGCCGATCTTCGCGACCGCCTGGTGCAACGGGTAGTTCCACGGGGTGATGGCGCCGACCACACCGACCGGCTCGCGCACCACGAGGGAGTGCCCGACCCGCTCCTCGGCGGTGGCCGCGGCGAGTTCCGCCAGGAAGCCGTCGAGGACCCGCACCGGCAGGCCCGCCTGGACGCGCCGGGAGAACGTGATCGGCGAACCCATCTCCCGGGTGACCGTCTCCGCCAGTTCGTCCTGGCGCTTCACCAGGCCCTCGCGCAGCGCCGACAGGGCCGCCGCGCGCTCCTCGATCCCGGCCGCCGCCCAGCCGGGCAGCGCCCGGCGGGCCGCGTCCACCGCGGTCCACACGTCCTCGCTGCCGCAGTCCGGGACCTCGCCGATGATCCGCTGGGTCGCCGGGTTCTCCACGGCGATCGTTCCGGTGGCGCGCGGGGCGGTCCAGCGGCCGCCGACGTAGATCGAGCGCAGAGGTAGGGAATTCATGGCGTGACGGTTCTCTTTCTGCAGGATCGAAATCGGCAGGACCGAAATCAGCGGGAGCGGAATCGGCGGGATCGAATGAAGGGAATTCCGTCGGCGGACACGGGGATGGAAAGGAATTCACGACGTGACGGCTGACCACTGTAAGAAGCCGGACGCCCCGTCGGCTGGATGGATTCTGTATGCGCAACTGCCGCCCGAATCGGGTGGTGAAGGCCCCTGAAAAGGAGTTAGTGTGCGGTGCTTGAAATGCCGGGACAGGTGAGTTCCCGGCCGTTCGAGGAACCCAGGGAAGCAGGCCGCGAGTGATACCGAGCCCGGTACGTGCCAGGAACGCCGCAAGCCAGGAGGGCCGCTGGCTGCGCCGGCCGCGACCGGTGCCCGCCCCGAGGACGCGCCTGGTGTGCCTGCCGCACGCGGGCGGCACCGCGGGCGCCTTCCGGGTGTGGACCGACGCCCTGCCGGACGACGTGGAGCTCGTCGCGGTGCAGTACCCGGGCCGGCAGGACCGGTACGGCGAACCCTGCGTCCGCACCATGGCGGAGCTCGCCGACAGCGTGGCGCGGGCGCTGCTGCCGCTGTTCGACCGGCCCGTCGCCCTCCTCGGCCACAGCATGGGCGCGGCCCTCGCCTACGAGGTCACGCTCCGTCTGGAGACGCTGTACCGGGCCAGGCCCCGGCACCTGTTCGTCTCCGGACACGGCTCGCCGCTGATCCCCAGGGACGGCCGGGACCTCCATCTGCGCGACGACGACGCCCTGGTACGAGGAGTGCTCGAACTCGGCGGCATGGACCCGGCGGTGGTCGACGACCCGGAACTCCTGGCCGTCCTGCTGCCCTCGTTCCGCGCCGACCTGACGCTGATCGAGACCTACCGGCCCGCGGCGGCGCGCCCGGTCACCGTGCCGGTGACGGCGTACGTGGGAGACGCCGACCCGGGCGTCCCCGTCGCGCACGCCGCCGCCTGGGAGGGCCTGACGTCCGCGGAGTTCGCCCTGCGGGTCTTCCCCGGCGACCACTTCTCCCTCGTCCAGGGCGCCGAGATCGTCACGGACGTCGCCCGCGTCCTCGCGGCAGCTCCCCGCGACGCCTCATGACCACCCCGCCGGAGACCACCCCGCCCGAAACGACGGCTCCCGAAACGACGGCTCCCGAAGCGGCGCCCGCCGATACGACGCCGCCCGAAACGACGCCAGTCCGTACGGCGCCGGTCGATTCGGCCCCGTCCGAGCCGGCGCTCCTCGTCAGCCGGCCCCGGCCCGGCGTCGCGCTGGCGGTCCTGAACCGCCCCGACCGCAGGAACGCCCTGAACGAGGACCTGTTCGCCCGTCTCACCGAGCTCTGCGCCGGCCTGCGCGCCGATCCCTCCGTGCGGGTGCTCGTCCTGACCGGCGCGGGGGGCACCTTCTGCGCCGGATACGACCTCGACGAGGTCGGCCGGATCGCCGCGCTGCCCCCGCTCGAACTGCTCGCCCTGCTGCACCGCCAGGCCGAGGCCATCACCGGCCTGAGGGCCCTGCCGCAGACCGTGATCGCCGCCGTCGACGGCGCCGCCGTCGGCGCCGGCCTCTCCCTCGCACTCGCCGCCGACCTCCGGCTCGCCGCGCCCGGGGCCCGCTTCCGGGCCTCCTTCGTGAAGATGGGGCTCTCCGGCGGCGACATGGGGGCCTCCTGGCTGCTGCCCCGACTGACCGGTCTCGGCTTCGCCTCCGACATGATGCTGAGCGGCCGGTTCGTGGCCGCCGACGAGGCGCTCGCCCGCGGACTGGTGAGCCGCGTGACGGCCCCCGGCGAGCTCTCCGACGCCGCTCTCGCGCTCGCCGTCGAGATCGCCGCCAACAGTCCGGTCTCGCTGGCCCTCACCAAACAGGTGCTCCAGGCCAACACCGACGCCGCCTCCCTGGAAACCGCCCTGGAACGGGAGGCCCCCCTCCAGGTCGTCGCCGCTCGTTCGCCGGACGTCCAGGAGGCGGTGGCCGCCTTCCGGGCCCGGCGCGCCCCCGACTTCGGCGGCGGAGCGGCGGACCGGCGCCACGCCGACGGCGCGAACCCGCGCCCCGCGACCCCTTCCTGAAAGGAACCCCACCATGACCACCGACAGCTCCTGGCAGCCCCGGATCCTCCGCCCCGCCGACGTGGGCGCCGACGCCGACCCCCAGGGCCTGGCCGAGTACCTGCGCTCCATCGACGTCGGCCGGCTCCTCACCGACGAACGGGCCGTCTTCTTCCGCGGGTTCGGCATCACCGCCGACACCTACGACGGCGCCGCCGACGTGCTGCTGCCGAACCGGCTCGCGTACGTCCACGGCAACTCGCCGCGCACCAAGGTCGGCCGGAACCTCTACACCTCCACCGAGTACCCGGCCGAGTTCGAGATCTCCATGCACAACGAGATGTCGTACGCGCACACCTGGCCGTCGCGGATCCTGTTCTTCTGCGACGTCGCGGCCGCCACCGGCGGTGCCACCCCGCTCGTCGACGGCCGGCTCTGGCTGGAGTCCATCGATCCGGAGGTCCGCGCGGCCTTCGCGTCCGGGGTGCGCTACACCCAGAACCTGCACGACGGCGTGGGCTTCGGCAAGAGCTGGCAGGCCACCTTCGAGACCGACGACCGGGCCGAGGTCGAGGCGTTCCTCGACGGTGCCGGGGCGGAGTGGAGCTGGCGGCCCGACGGCACCCTCAGGGTCACCCAGCTGCGCCGCGCGACCCTGGACCACCCGGTCACCGGCGCCGAGGTCTGGTTCAACCAGGCCGACCAGTGGCACGTCGCCGGACTCGGCGACGACGCCGCCGCGCTCGCCGAGCTGATCCCCGAGGACGAGCTGCCGCAGAACGCGTTCTTCGCCGACGGCAGCCCCATCCCGGCCGAGTACGTCACGCACGTGCAGGAGGTGGGCATGAAGACGGCGGTCGACGTCGCCTGGGAGGTCGGCGACCTGCTGCTGGTCGACAACGTCGCGGTCGCGCACGGCCGCCGGGCGTTCACCGGTCAGCGACGGATCCTGGTCGCGATGGCCTGATCCCTCCGTCCATGCCTCGAAGGGCCGGCCCGATCGGGC
>NZ_JBHWAQ010000015.1:39022-183099 GCF_042743475.1 Streptomyces sp. NPDC059534 | reverse complement strand
TCGGTACGCAGCGGGTTGATCTCCGAGACGGCGCCGACGAACGTGGTCTTGCCCACGCCGAAGCCGCCCGCCACCACGATCTTCGCGCTGGTGGTCGACCGGGCCGAGCCGCCGCTAGAGCTTGCGAAGTCCACTGAGCACCCTTTCGAGCAGAGTCACGTCCGGCGTGCCGCCGGTCTCTCCGTTGCCCGGCTGGTGGATCGCCACCATGCCGGCCTCCGCCAGGTCGGCGACGAGGATCCTGGCGACACCGAGCGGCATCGACAGCAGTGCCGACACCTCGGCGACCGACTTGACCTCGCGGCACAGGTGGCAGATCCGCTGGTGCTCCGGGAGCAGCGTGGCGAGGTGCGCCGGGTCGGCCGTGGTGCTGACCAGCGCCTCGATGGCGAGCTGGTAGCGCGGCCGGGTCCGGCCGCCGGTCATCGCGTAAGGACGCACCAGCGGCTGGTCGCCCTCATGTCCGTACTCGTCGACTGAGGCGCCGTACGGATCGTGAGAGGCGGGGGGCGGGGTCATGAATCCTCCGGGCGTGACAGCAAACCTTCTGCCGTCTGATGGGGCCGGTGGGGGGCCGGGTGGGGCGGCCGGACGGTGAACAGTGCCCAGAGCGGTACGGAGGGGCGTACCGCCCTGTGGGTCAGTCGGTCGGTTCGGATGGGTGTCCGGGTAAGGAACCGGCTAGTGGAGCAGGCTGCCCTGGAGCTCCGCACGGAGATCCGGGGTGAGGACGCTGCCGGCCCGGTCGACCAGCAGCGCCATCTCATAGCCGACGAGGCCGATGTCGCACTCGGGGTGGGCGAGCACGGCAAGCGAGGAACCGTCGGAGACCGACATGAGGAAGAGGAAGCCGCGCTCCATCTCCACCACCGTCTGCGCGACGGGACCGCCCTCGAAGATCCGGGACGCGCCCGCGGTCAGCGAGGTCAGTCCGGATGCGACCGCCGCCAGCTGGTCGGCGCGGTCACGGGGGAATCCTTCGGACATGGCCAGCAGGAGTCCGTCGGCGGAGACCACCACCGTGTGCGACACCCCAGGGGTGTTGTCCACGAAGTTGGTGATCAACCAGTTCAGATTCTGCGCCGCCTGGCTCATCGCGTTCAACTAACGCTCCTGCTGGTGGTTCGGACCGAGGTCGAAGCTACCCGTGGTCGAGTTGTTCGCCTGTCGGCCCTGCTGGATGCCGCGGCGCAGATTGGTCAGCCGGCCGCGGACGTCGTCGGGTGCACGCGAGACCTGGGGGCCGGCCGTGTGGGCCTGCTCCTGTGCGGTCCCGGGTACGAGGTTGGCCTTCGGCACGCGCCGGGGAAGACCGGAGGTGGTGACACCGCCGGCCGCGGGCTTGCGCACCCGCTCGGCCTGGCGCACCAGCTCGTCGTTGGGCGAGGTCCGCCAGGCGGCCCCGCCGTTCTGCCGACCGCCGTCGGCGGGCGCGGACGGCTGGGGGACGACCGGGGTCTGCGTCGTCTGGGCCACGTCCTGCTGCGCCTGCTGCTGCGCCTGCTGCTGCGCCTGCTGCTGGGCCTGGTCCTGGTGGAACCAGTTGGTCTCCAGCGTGTCGTACAGCGGCGTGCGGCCGTCACCGGCACCGGCCGGCGGCAGGGCCTCCGGACGGCGCGGCTGCCCGAGCGCGGGCTGCTGCCGGCCGGGGTCGCCGCCGGTCCGCTGCCGCGGAGCCGACGCCTGCTGAGGAGCCTGCTGCGGGGCCTGCTGCTGGGCCTGCGGTACGAACGGCTGGCGGCCGAACTGCTGCTGCTGGCCGCCCTGGTACGCCTGCGGGGCCTGGTGCTGCGGGGCCTGCTGCTGGGCCTGCGGGGCGCCGAAGTCGGGCCGCGGGAACTGGCCCGTGGAGCCCGGACCCTGCGGGGCACCGAAGTCGGGGCGCGGGAACTGCGCCGTCGACGCCGGGTCCTGGACGCCGCCCTGGTACGCCTGCGGCTGCTGGGCCTGCTGCGGACGACCCTGCTGCGGAGCCTGCGGGGCACCGAAGTCCGGGCGCGGGAACTGGCCGGTGGAGCCGGGACCCTGCGGAGCCGCCGGAGCCCCGAACAGGCCCGCCGCCTCCGGGTCCTCGTGGCCGCGCGGGGCGTCCAGCGGGGACATCTCCTGCTGCGGGCGCCGGACCGGCTGCTGCGCCGGGTCGTTGCCCCAGCTCGCGGCCTGCGGGCGCTGCGGCTGCGGGTTCCCGCCCGGCAGCTCGGCACGCGGGAAGTCGTAACCGCCGGGCTGGCCGCCCTGCGGGGCCTGGCCCTGCGGGGCGTGCTGCGGCGCACCGGGCCCGGCCTGCTGGGCGGACTGGTTGCTCTGGTTGCCCCACACGTCCGTACGGGAGGGGATGGCGCTCGCCGCGCCGCCGATGAGACCGCCGCCGCCGGGACCCGGGCGCAGCGCGTCCGGCCCCTGCGGGGCCTGCGGCAGCTGGCCGGTCTGGTCGAACTGCGCGTTCTGCGGCTGCGGGGTGCGCGACTGCGGGGCGCCCTGCGGGGCACCGTCACGGGCGGGCAGCGCGGCCCGGGGGCTGCTCGTACCGACCTGACCGCGCGGGGCGGCGGCACCGATCCGTCCGGCCGCCGAGGACGGCGCACCGCCCGGACCCGCCGGAGCGCCCGGACGTCCACCGCCGGGGCCGCCGGCCGCACCGGGGCCGCCGGGAAGACGGCCGCCCGGGGCGGAGGCACCCTGGGGCATCGCGCCCTGGCCGCCGGCGCCCGGCTTGGGCATCGGCTTCTTGCCGCCCTGGGCGACGTCGACCGGGAGCATGACGAGCGCGGTGGTGCCGCCCGAGTCGGACGGGCGCAGCTGGATGCGGATGCCGTGTCGCAGGGACAGGCGGCCGACCACGAAGAGACCCATGCGGCGGGAGACCGAGACGTCCACGGTGGGCGGCGACGCGAGCCGCTCGTTGATCGCGGCGAGGTCCTCGGGGGAGAGGCCGATGCCGGTGTCGTGGATCTCGACGAGCACCCGGCCGTCGGGCAGGGCGTGACCGGTGACCCGGACCTTGGTCTGCGGGGAGGAGAACGAGGTGGCGTTCTCCAGCAGCTCGGCGAGGAGGTGCACGAGGTCGTTGACGACCCGGCCGGCGACCTCGGTCGCCGGGACCGCGGCCAGTTCGATGCGCTCGTACTGCTCCACCTCGGAGGCGGCGGCACGGAGCACGTCGACCAGCGGGACCGGGCGGGTCCAGCGGCGGCCCGGCTCCTCGCCGGCGAGGACGAGGAGGTTCTCGCCGTTCCGGCGCATACGGGTCGCGAGGTGGTCGAGCTTGAAGAGCGAGGACAGCTGGTCCGGGTCGGCCTCGCGCGACTCCAGTTCGGAGATGAGCGACAGCTGACGCTGGATGAGGCCCTGGGAACGGCGCGAGAGGTTGGTGAACATCGCGTTGACGTTGCCCCGGAGGAGGGCCTGCTCGGCGGCGAGGCGGACGGCCTCGCGGTGCACGTCGTCGAAGGCCGCGGCCACCTGGCCGATCTCGTCCCGGGAGTGCACACCGACGGACTCGACGGAGGTGTCGACGTCCTGCGGGTCGGACTCGGAGAGCTGCTTGACGAGCTCGGGCAGACGGTCCTGGGCGACCTTGGTCGCGGTGTCCTGGAGCCGGCGCAGCGAGCGGATCATGGACCGGGCCACGACGAAGGCGCCGATGAGCGAGACGCCGAGGACGAGGAGGATCAGCGCACCGTTGATGATGGCCTCGCGCTGCGACTCCTGCCGCAGCTCACGGGCCATCGTCTCCATGTCGCCGAGGAGACCGTCCTCGATGACGTTCATGGCGTTGATCTTGATGCCGTACTCGTCGGTGAAGTTCAGGTGACCGCGACGGGTGCCGCCGGGCATCGCGTCGTCCGCGTTCAGCACGCGCTCGGCGTACTTGTCGGCGGCGACGATCGACGGGTTGGCGCCGGTGAGGGACGCGGTCCGGTCGGCGGCGTCGCCGCCGGTCGACTCGTAGATCGCCTGGAACGACTTGAACTCGACGCCCTCACTGTTGAGCGCGGCGTCGGCGTACAGGCGGTCACCCTGCTGGATGCGGCCCGGGGTCTTGTCGTTCGGCGGGAGCGCGGCGGCGATGATCGCCTGCTGGATGGAGGCGTACTCCTTGGCGGACGAGAACGCGGCGAGCGCGCGGGTCCGCTTGATCATCTCGGGGTTGCTGGTCGCCTGCGCCATGTCCTGGGACAGGCTGAGCAGCGAGCGGATGAGACGGCTGTACGCCTCGACCGTCACCGAGTGGGCGACGCCCTTCTCGTAGGCGTTGCCGCGGATCGTGTTGAGCTGGATGACCTGGGAGGCGATCTGGCTGACGTTCTGGCGGATGCTCCGCAGCGCCTCGTCGCCCTCGGTGGTCGGGATGTCCTCGGTGGCGTCGAGGAACGCCTTGTACTCGCGGTCCGTCTTCCGGCGCGGGTTGGCGACCTGGTAGTCGCTGACCGGGCGGCCGTTGGCGAGCGGACCGGCGGACAGGTCGCGCTCGGACTGCAGCGCCTGCGCGAGGTCGGTCGCCTCTCGGGTCAGCTTGGTGAGCAGCTGCATGTGGTCGAGCTGCTCCATGTCCTGGAGCGACTCGCTGATGCGGATGCCGCCCAGGGTGGTCGCCGCCACCACGGGGAGGGTGAGGAGGGCCACGAGGCGCGTCGAGATGCGCCAGTTGCGCAGGGCTATTCGCGGGCCGACCTCGTTCTCGGCCCGCGGCTTGGCAGCCGTCGCCGACGGCTCGGCCGGAGCGGCCTTGCCGCCCGTGCGCTTGCCGTCGCCGCCGTCGCCGGACGGGCCCTGACCCTGGTTCGGGGTGTGCGGGGCCGAGGGACCGCGGTCGGTCCCGGCACGCGGTTCCTGCTCCGCCGGAGCATCCGCTCGGCTCTGGCGGGCCTGGGGAGAACCCGAGCCATCCCTCTTGAAACGTCCCTGCACTAGCGTCGCAACCTTTTGACCAGGCGTCCTTCCGGGTGAACGGAACGGACGGTGTCGGCGTCAGTCGAGGTACCGGAGTACCCCAGGTGGTCATCGGTGACCGGCGCAGTTCCCCCTTCCCCGCCACTCGGCCGGCGCTGCGTTGCGCCCTCCTGCGCGCCGGCTTGAAACCCGCGGCGGTGCGTGGAATTCCAGCACAGTGCCGGATCTCCAACAAGGGCCCCGTGTCGCGCTGTGAGGGGAATGACAACCCGTGCACGAAGTGTCACCCCATGTAGAAGATGATCACGGAGGATTCGGACTTTTACCCTCCAATGGCCCGGTCCGTCCGTGTGTCCCAGTCGGCATGATCAGGAGCGGAATAGAGCATTCAGTGGCGGAATGTCCCTTTCCGTGACGACCGGCCACCATCCGTAATGCCTGGAATGTCCCCCAGGTGGTGAGCAAACTCACACACAAATCGATGTCTGAGCCATGCATTCGAAGGGAATCGCATGTTTAGCCTGACGCTTTACACCCCTTCGCGCCCGCACGGGGCGCCCGTACCGGAACAAGGTCAGATCACCGCGATGAAGACGACGACGCCCGGCACCACGGCCAACCCCCGCCGTTCCACCCTCGTCCACCTCACGGACGCCGCAGAGCTCGGCCGGGGCGCCCAGCCGGAGTACGCGGTCGAGCTGCCCGGCCGCACGGCCAACCCCCGCCGCACGATCCTCATGCAGCCCCCGGCGCCCTACGAGCCGCAGCCGTACGCCACCGCGTCCCGCTGACCCGGCGCGGGCCCGACCCGCGTCACGCCGCTCGTCACCCTTGTCATCGGCCCGGCTGATATCGCCGGTCGACCGCCCCCGCGCCGCGTTAGCCTGGAGCGTCAGACTCCAGCCAGCACCAAGTGAGGGGCGACAGCACTCGTGCGCATCGCCAGATTCTCGATCGACGGCAATGTGGCCTTCGGCGCCGTCGAGGGCGAGGGAACCGTCGAGTCCGGCGGCCTCGTCCTCGACATCATCAAGGGCATCCCGTACACCGACTTCGAGCTCAGCGGCACCAAGGTCCCGCTGAGCAAGGTACGGCTCCTGCCGCCCGTGCTCCCCAACAAGGTCGTGGCCATCGGCCGCAACTACGCGGAGCACGCCGCCGAACTCGGCAACGAGGTCCCCGACGTCCCCGTCGCCTTCTTCAAGCCCACCACCTCGGTGATCGGCTCCGGCGACGCCATCGAGTACCCCTCCTTCTCCAACGAGCTGCACCACGAGGCCGAACTGGCCGTGGTCATCGGCCGCATGTGCCGAGAGGTGCCCCGCGAGCGCGTGAAGGACGTCGTCTTCGGCTACACCTGCGCCAACGACGTCACCGCCCGCGACGCCCAGCAGCGCGAGAAGCAGTGGGCCCGCGCCAAGGGCTTCGACACCTCCTGCCCGCTGGGCCCCTGGGTGGAGACCGACCTCGACCCGAGCGACCTGACCATCCAGGCCACGGTCAACGGCGAACAACGCCAGCTGGGTCGCACGAGCGACATGATCCGCTCCATCGAGGACCTGGTCGTCCACATCACCGAGGCCATGACGCTGCTCCCCGGCGACGTCATCCTCACCGGCACCCCCGCCGGGGTCGGCCCCCTCAACGTCGGCGACGAGGTCGCCGTCACCATCGAAGGCATCGGCACTCTCACCAATAGGGTGATCAAGCGTGGCTAACGCGAACATCCGCGTCCGTTTCTGTCCCTCGCCGACCGGCAACCCCCACGTGGGCCTGGTCCGCACCGCTCTCTTCAACTGGGCCTTCGCCCGGCACAACGAGGGCACCATGGTCTTCCGCATCGAGGACACCGACGCTGCGCGCGACTCCGAGGAGTCGTACAACCAGCTGCTCGACTCGCTGCGCTGGCTCGGCCTCGACTGGGACGAGGGCCCGGAGATCGGCGGCCCGCACGCGCCGTACCGCCAGTCGCAGCGGATGGACATCTACAAGGACGTCGCCGAGAAGCTGATCGCCGGCGGCTACGCGTACCCCTGCTACTGCACCACCGAGGAGCTCGACGAGCGCCGCGAGGCCGCCCGTGCCGCCGGCCGCCCCTCCGGCTACGACGGCCACTGCCGCGACCTCACCGACGAGCAGAAGGCGGCGTACGAGGCCGAGGGCCGCGCGTCGATCGTCCGCTTCCGGATGCCCGACGAGCCGATCACCTTCACCGACCTGGTCCGCGGCGAGCTCACCTTCACCCCGGAGAACGTGCCGGACTACGGCATCCTCCGGGCCAACGGCGCCCCGCTGTACACCCTGGTCAACCCGGTCGACGACGCCCTGATGGAGATCACCCACGTCCTGCGCGGCGAGGACCTGCTCTCCTCCACCCCGCGCCAGGTCGCGCTCTACAAGGCGCTGATCGAGCTCGGCATCGCCAAGGAGATCCCCTCCTTCGGCCACCTGCCGTACGTGATGGGCGAGGGCAACAAGAAGCTCTCCAAGCGCGACCCGCAGGCGTCCCTCAACCTCTACCGGGAGCGCGGCTTCCTCCCCGAGGGGCTGCTGAACTACCTGTCGCTCCTCGGCTGGTCGTTCTCGGCCGACCAGGACATCTTCACCATCCCCGAGATGGTGGCGAAGTTCGACATCGCCGACGTCAACGCCAACCCGGCGCGCTTCGACCTCAAGAAGGCCGAGTCGATCAACGCCGACCACATCCGGATGCTCGACGTGAAGACCTTCGCCGCGGCCTGCGAGCCCTGGCTCCAGGCGCCGCACGCCAACTGGGCGCCCGAGGACTTCGACCGGGCCGCCTGGGAGGCCATCGCGCCGCACGCCCAGACCCGGATGACCGTCCTCTCGGAGATCACGGCCAACGTGGACTTCCTCTTCCTGTCCGAGCCGGTCTTCGACCAGCCCTCGTGGGACAAGGCGATGAAGGGCGAGCCCGCGGCCCTGCTCACCACCGCCCGCGAGAAGCTCGTGGACGCCGACTGGAACGACCCCGAGTCGCTCAAGAACGCCGTCCTGGCCGCCGGCGAGGCCCACGGCCTCAAGCTCGGCAAGGCCCAGGCGCCGGTCCGCGTCGCGGTCACCGGCCGCACGGTCGGCCTGCCCCTCTTCGAGTCCCTGGAGATCCTGGGCAAGGAGAAGTCCCTGGCCCGCATCGACGCGGCCCTGGCGAAGCTCGCCGCGTAAGGGATTTCGCCGTCGGGGTCCCCGCGCACGGACCGCGCGCTACGGTCGTTCCATGACCATCCGCGCGGTCCTCTGGGACGTGGACGACACGATCTTCGACTATGCCCGCGCCGACCGCGCCGGCATGAGCGCGCACCTGACGGCCGAGGGCCTGGTGGACGGATACGACTCCGTCGACCAGGCCCTCCGTCGTTGGCAGGAGCTGACCGCGCTCCACTGGCGCCGCTTCGAGGCCGGCGGCGTCGACTTCCTGGACCAGCGCAGGGACCGCGTCCGGGACTTCCTGGGGCAGCCGCTGACCGCCGCCGAGGCCGACGACTGGTTCGGGCGGTACGTGGCGCGCTACGAGGCCGCATGGGAGCTCTTCCCCGACGCCGTCCCCGTACTGGACCTGCTGGCCCGTGACTACCGTCACGGGATCCTGTCGAACTCCAGCATCCACAACCAGGAGCGCAAGCTCCGCGTCCTGGGCGTGCGCGACCGTTTCGAGGCCGTCCTGTGCGCCGCCGAGCTCGGTGTCGCCAAGCCCGCCCCGGAGGCGTTCCGGGCCGCCTGCACCGCCCTTGACCTGCCCCCGCACCAGGTGGCGTACGTGGGGGACCAGCCGGACATCGACGCGCGCGGCGCCGTGGAGGCCGGGCTGCTGGGCGTCTGGCTGGACCGCGCGGACACCGGCGGCAGGCCCGAGCTGAACCGGATCACGGGCCTCCACCAGCTCCCGGCCCTGCTCGGCGGGCATACCCGTTTTGGAGCACCGTCCACCTTCGGGTAATGTTCTTCCTGCGCCGAGGGGAACAAGCCGAAAGGCAAGAACCCGGAAAGCGCAAGCCGAGCAAGATCCTCCCTGGTGGGGACGTTGCCCCGGTGGCCTATGGTGTAATTGGCAGCACGACGGTTTCTGGTTCCGTTAGTCTTGGTTCGAGTCCAGGTAGGCCAGCTCGCAGAGCTTTATCTGCAATCGTGGATGGCATCCACAAAGCCCCCGTTGTGTAGCGGCCTAGCACGCCGCCCTCTCAAGGCGGTAGCGCCGGTTCGAATCCGGTCGGGGGTACAGATCCATCCTGTAGGTCACTTGGGTAGCTCCCAGTGGATCTACGGTGACATCACCCGGTTCCGGCCGGGTGGGATCGCTAGGGCCCCCGTTGTGTAGCGGCCTAGCACGCCGCCCTCTCAAGGCGGTAGCGCCGGTTCGAATCCGGTCGGGGGTACGGTGTAACCACCATGGCCTATGGTGTAATTGGCAACACTACGGTTTCTGGTACCGTCATTCTTGGTTCGAGTCCAGGTAGGCCAGCTCGCAGAGCTCATCTGCACCGCGGATCTGATCCGCAAGGCCCCCGTTGTGTAGCGGCCTAGCACGCCGCCCTCTCAAGGCGGTAGCGCCGGTTCGAATCCGGTCGGGGGTACAGAAAGAAGAAGCCCTTCCCTTCGGGGGAGGGCTTCTTCGCTGTTCGGTGCCGTGGGCACAACTCCGGCCCACCGCTGCGGCGTTGAAGCGGTGGGCCGGGTACGAACAGAGGGCGGGGGAACGTCAGCCGGTGCGGCGGAGCGCCTCGGAGAGACGGGCGGCGGCGTCGATGACCGCCTGCGCGTGCATACGGCCCGGGTGGCGCGTCAGGCGCTCGATCGGACCCGAGACCGACACGGCGGCCACCACGCGGTTCGAGGGACCCCGTACGGGCGCGGAGACGGACGCGACGCCCGGCTCCCGCTCACCGATCGACTGGGCCCAGCCGCGGCGCCGCACGCCCGACAGGGCGGTCGCCGTGAAGCGGGCACCCTGGAGGCCGCGGTGCAGCCGCTCGGGCTCCTCCCAGGCCATCAGGATCTGCGCCGAGGAGCCGGCCTTCATGGTCAGCGTCGAGCCGACCGGCACGGTGTCCCGCAGTCCCGAGAGCCGCTCGGCGGCCGCCACGCAGATGCGCATGTCGCCCTGCCGGCGGTAGAGCTGGGCGCTCTCGCCGGTGACGTCGCGCAGATGCGTCAGCACCGGGCCCGCGGTCGCGAGCAGGCGGTCCTCGCCGGCCGCGGCCGCGAGCTCCGACAGGCGCGGTCCGAGGATGAACCGGCCCTGCATGTCACGGGCCACCATCCGGTGGTGTTCCAGTGCCACGGCGAGACGATGTGCCGTGGGTCGTGCGAGTCCCGTCGCCGCGACCAGTCCTGCGAGGGTGGCCGGACCGGACTCCAGGGCGCTCAGGACAAGGGCTGCCTTGTCGAGAACGCCTACGCCGCTAGAGTTGTCCATGCAACGATATTCGCGTCTCACTCTGTGAAACGCAAGTTCAATTTTCCGAGGAACTTGTCACTCTGGTGAGGCGGCCGCACAACGGCCCGCGAAACGGGTCTCTAGTTGTGCCGGCGTAGACGTCGGCCGGAGGGAAAGCGATGGGTAGGACACTCGCGGAGAAGGTCTGGGACGACCATGTCGTCCGGCGCGCCGAGGGCGAGCCCGACCTCCTCTTCATCGATCTGCACCTGCTGCACGAGGTGACCAGCCCCCAGGCGTTCGACGGCCTGCGCCAGAACGGCCGGCAGGTGCGGCGCCTCGACCTCACCATCGCCACCGAGGACCACAACACCCCGACCCTCGACATCGACAAGCCGATCGCGGACCCGGTCTCCCGCGCCCAGCTGGAGACCCTGCGCAAGAACTGCGCCGAGTTCGGCGTCCGCCTGCACCCGCTGGGCGACGTCGAGCAGGGCGTCGTCCACGTCGTGGGACCGCAGCTGGGGCTGACCCAGCCCGGCACCACGGTCGTCTGCGGCGACTCGCACACCTCCACGCACGGTGCCTTCGGCGCCCTGGCGTTCGGCATCGGCACCAGCCAGGTCGAGCACGTGCTCGCCACCCAGACGCTGCCGCTGGCCCGGCCCAAGACCATGGCCATCACGATCGACGGCGAACTGCCCGAGGACGTCACCGCCAAGGACCTCATCCTGGCGATCATCGCCAAGATCGGCACCGGCGGCGGCCAGGGCTACATCCTGGAGTACCGCGGCTCCGCCATCGAGAAGCTCTCGATGGAGTCCCGGATGACCATCTGCAACATGTCGATCGAGGCCGGTGCCCGCGCGGGCATGATCGCCCCCGACGAGACCACCTTCGCGTACCTGAAGGGCCGCGCCCACGCCCCCGAGGGCGAGGACTGGGACGCCGCCGTCGCGTACTGGAAGACCCTGAGGTCCGACGAGGACGCGGTCTTCGACGCCGAGGTCGTCATCGAGGCCGCCTCGCTGGCGCCGTTCGTCACCTGGGGCACCAACCCCGGCCAGGGTGCCCCGCTTTCGGCGCACGTCCCCGACCCGGCTTCGTACGAAGACGCTTCGGAGCGCCTCGCCGCCGAAAAGGCCCTGGAGTACATGGGGTTGACCGCCGGACAGCCGCTGCGCGACATCAGGGTCGACACCGTCTTCGTAGGCTCCTGCACCAACGGCCGCATCGAGGACCTGCGCAACGCCGCGGACCTCCTCAAGGGCCGCCAGGTCGCCGACGGCGTCCGGATGCTGGTCGTCCCCGGCTCGGTCCGGGTCGCCCTGCAGGCCGTCGAGGAGGGCCTGGACAAGGTCTTCAAGGAGGCCGGCGCCGAATGGCGGCACGCGGGCTGCTCGATGTGCCTGGGCATGAACCCCGACCAACTGGCTCCGGGTGAGCGCTCCGCGTCCACCTCCAACCGCAACTTCGAGGGCCGGCAGGGCAAGGGCGGCCGGACCCACCTGGTCTCGCCCCAGGTCGCCGCCGCCACCGCCGTCCTGGGCCACCTGGCCTCCCCGGCCGATCTGTCCGACGTCGCCACCACCGCGGGGGTCTGAGGAACCATGGAAGCTTTCACCACGCACACCGGCCGGGCCGTCCCGCTGCGCCGCAGCAACGTCGACACCGACCAGATCATCCCGGCGCACTGGCTGAAGAAGGTGACCCGCGACGGCTTCGAGGACGGGCTCTTCGAGGCATGGCGCAAGGACTCCGAGTTCGTCCTCAACCGCCCCGAGCGGCAGGGTGCCTCGGTCCTGGTCGCCGGCCCCGACTTCGGCACCGGCTCCTCCCGTGAGCACGCCGTCTGGGCGCTCCAGAACTACGGCTTCCAGACGGTCATCTCCGCCCGCTTCGCCGACATCTTCCGCGGCAACTCGCTGAAGAACGGGCTGCTGACCGTCGTCCTGCCGCAGGAGACGGTGGACGCGCTCTGGGAGCTGACCGAGGCCGACCCGACCGCCGAGATCACCGTCGACCTGGAGCAGCGGAAGGTCCTGGCCGCCGGGATCGACGCCGACTTCGAGCTGGACGAGAACGCCCGCTGGCGTCTGCTGAACGGCCTGGACGACATCAGCCTCACCCTTCAGAACGAAGCCGACATCGCGGCGTACGAGGCGGCCAGGCCGTCCTTCAAGCCCCGTACAATTACGGTCTGAGCAGCGCTTTTCCAAGACTGCGCCCCCCACCTCAAGGTGGGGGGCGCAGTCGCTTGTTGGGACCCTGTCGGGCGACAACTCGCCCTAGATGGCACAATCGGTGCATGGAACGCGACAGCCAACTCGAGCTCTACGAGTCAGTCGCCGCCCGATTGAAGGAAGCGCACACAAGGGTGCGCTCACTGCAAGTCCCGGAGGGCGTAAGGATGGCGCTGTCCCGGAAGCTGCTGGTCGTGACGGCCGCGGCGAAGCACGATCTCAAGGACGCGGCTACGCGTCTGGACCGGTTGATGAAGGACCTCGACGAGGGCCGATTCCCAGAGGACGACTGACACCAGGAACTCCGTAGCGGCTCTTCCGCGTTGCGGCACTAGGGTGATTAGCCCGTTTCGTGTTTGATTTGCGGTATATACATGCCTAACGTGCGAAAAAGCTTGAACACTTTCGTTCTGGCAATGTCTCCGAAGGGGAAGACGTGAACAAGGCGCAGCTCGTAGAAGCGATTGCCGACAAGATGGGCGGTCGTCAGCAGGCCGCCGAAGCCGTCGACCACGTGCTCGACGCCATCGTGCGTGCCGTGGTCGGGGGCGACCGGGTCTCGGTCACGGGCTTCGGCTCGTTCGAGAAGGTCGACCGTCCGGCCCGCTACGCCCGCAACCCCCAGACGGGTGAGCGCGTGCGGGTCAAGAAGACCTCGGTTCCCCGCTTCCGCGCTGGTCAGGGCTTCAAGGACCTGGTCAGCGGCTCGAAGAAGCTCCCCAAGGGCGGCGAGGTCTCCGTCAAGAAGGCCCCCAAGGGCAGCCTCACCGGTGGCGCCTCCGCCACGGTGAAGAAGGCCGCCGCGAAGAGGGCCACCACCGCCAAGAAGGCCGCCGCGAAGAAGGCGACCCCGGCGAAGAAGGCCACGACGGCGGCCGCCAAGAAGGCGACGCCGGCGAAGAAGACCACCACCGCGGCCGCCAAGAAGGCGACCCCCGCGAAGAAGACCACCACCGCCGCGAAGAAGACCGCGAGCAGCGCCGCCAAGAAGGCGACCACGGCCGCCGCCGCCAAGAAGGCGACCAAGGCCGCGGCGAAGAAGACCGCGCCGGCCGCGAAGAAGGCCACGGCGACGAAGGCGCCCGCCAAGAAGACGACGGCGCGCACGACGACCGCCATCATGACCCCCGCCTACAAGCTGGCCGAGCGGAACCGCCCCGGGGGCCGGGGCTCCCACCGTGGGAGCCCGGCCCGCGGCGCGTCCCGGGGAAAGAAAAGGCCCTGGTCGGGGACGTCAGAAGGTCTGGAGCGTCACCAGGGTGATCAGCGGACCGGCCCCGGGGGCGCCGGGCTCCGTCTCGATCCGCACCCGCTGGCCCGGCCGCAGCAGCCGCAGCCCGCCCGCCTCGAAGGCATCCGCCCCGAATTCCACGGGGGTGCCGTCGTCGAGCAGCACACTGCCGCTGCGGGTCTCGGGGTCGTACGTGAACGCGGTCGCCTGCATGAACGGCAGCCTATCCGGCCACCGGCAGCCACCGGGCGGCCGTCCGGGGACCGAGCCCCAGGGCCCGGGCCTCCGCGAGATCGTCCCCGGTGTCCACGTCCCGGCGTACGGAATCCACCCCCGCGAGCCGGATTTCCACCGCCCCCGAAGACAAATGCCGCAACCTCGACGCACCCCCGAATGCCGGTTCCAATTCCACCCCCGGACCCGCCGAGAGGAATGTCGTACCTATTTCGGCGGCATCCGCGAGAAATGCCCTCGGAAAATTCCGGGCCGCGTCCAGTACCCGGGTCAGCTCCGCGGGCCGCAGCGCCGGCAGGTCCGCGTTGAGCGCGGCCACGCGCGCGTACGGCCGCCCGTCCCGTAACGCGCGGACCCCGTGAGCGAGGGCCGCGTTGAGCCCCGCCGCCGGAGTGTCCGGCACGATCCGGGCTCCCAGGGCCGCGAGCGCCGCCCCGGCCGCCGGATCGTCCGTGACGACCACCACATCCCGTACGCGCACGCAGTTCAGCACCGCCCCCACGGTGTCCTCGGCGAACGCCAGCGCGAGCCGGGGGCGCAACCGGGCTCCGGCCGCCGCGGCCAGTCTGCTCTTCGCCAGGGCAAGGGGCTTCAGGGGTACGACCAGCGACCAGTCGTCGTCCGCATCCGTGTTCATCGCGGCCTATTCTGTCCCGCCCACGCGGTCCGCCGCGGGTTCCGGGGCGTACGGTGTCACTCGACAGACCAGGAGCACGGGGCGACACTTGACCCCCTGCCAGCCAGTCCCGGAGAAAGGTGTCCGAGTGTCCCGCCGCAGAATCGGCTTCTGGTACCGCCTCGCGGCGGTCATCGCCAAACCCCCCCTGGTGGTTCTGTTCAAGCGGGACTGGCGCGGTATGGAGCACATTCCGGCCGACGGCGGATTCATCACCGCGGTCAACCACAACTCCTACCTGGACCCGCTGTCGTACGCGCACTACCAGTACAACACCGGCCGTGTCCCGCGCCTCCTGGCCAAGGCGGCCCTGTTCAAGGCCCCCTTCGTCGGCATGATGCTCCGCGGCACCGGCCAGATCCCCGTCTACCGCGAGACGACCAACGCGCTCGACGCGTTCCGCGCCGCCGTCGACGCCATCGAGCGCGGCGAGTGCGTCGCCTTCTACCCCGAGGGCACCCTCACCCGCGACCCCGACATGTGGCCGATGGCCGGCAAGACCGGCGCCGCCCGCGTCGCGCTGCTCACCCGGGCCCCCGTCATCCCGGTGGCCCAGTGGGGCGCCAACCTCGCGATGCCGCCGTACGCCAAGGAGAACAAGCTCAGCCTGTTCCCCCGCAAGACGCTGATCGTGCAGGCCGGTCCGCCGGTCGACCTCTCCCGCTTCGACGGCCTGGAGCCGACCCCCGAAGTGCTCCGCGAGGCCACCGAGACCATCATGGCCGCCGTCACCGCCCTCCTGGAGGAGGTCCGCGGCGAGAAGGCGCCGGCCGAGCCGTACGACCACCGCAGGGCCCGTCTGGACCAGCGCCGCAAGGCCGCCGAGGAGGGCGCCAAGTGACCAGGGCAGCCGTCTTCGGCAACGGATCCTGGGGCACCGCCTTCGCCATGGTGCTCGCCGACGCGGGGTGCGAGGTGAGCCTCTGGGGCCGCCGCCCCGAACTGGCCAAGGAGATCAACGCCACCCGCACCAACCCCGACTACCTGCCGGGCGTCGAGCTCCCCGCGGCGATCACGGCCACCGCGGACCCCGCCGAGGCCGCCCGCGACGCCGACTTCACCGTCCTCGTCGTCCCCTCCCAGACCCTGCGCGGCAACCTCGCCGCCTGGAAGCCGCTGCTCGCTCCGGACACCGTCCTCGTCTCCCTCATGAAGGGCGTCGAACTCGGCACCGCCAAGCTGATGAGCGAGGTCATCATGGAGGTCGCCGACGTCCCCGCCGAGCGCGTGGCCGTCCTCACCGGCCCCAACCTGGCCAAGGAGATCGCCACCCGGCAGCCCGCCGCCGCCGTCGCCGCCTGCGTCGACGAGACGGTCGCCCAGCGGCTCCAGACCGCCTGCATGACCCCGTACTTCCGCCCGTACACCAACACCGACGTGGTGGGCTGCGAACTCGGCGGCGCCGTGAAGAACGTCATCGGCCTCGCCGTCGGCATCGCCAACGGCATGGGCCTCGGCGACAACTCCAAGGCCACGCTCATCACCCGCGGCCTCGCCGAGACCACCCGCCTCGGCCTCGCGATGGGCGCCGACCCGCTCACCTTCTCCGGCCTCGCGGGCCTCGGCGACCTGGTCGCCACCTGCTCCTCGCCGCTCTCCCGGAACAACACCTTCGGCACCAACCTCGGCCGCGGGATGACCCTCCAGGAGACCATCGCGGCCACCAAGCAGACCGCCGAAGGCGTCAAGTCCTGCGAGTCCGTGCTCGATCTGGGCCGCCGCCACGGCGTCGACATGCCCATCACCGAGACCGTCGTCTCGATCGTCCACGACGGCAAGCCGCCGGTCGTCGCGCTCAAGGAACTGATGTCGCGATCGGCCAAGCCCGAACGCCGCTGACCCGCCGCCGACCCGCCTTAGCCCCGCCGCCGGGCCGTCGGCGACCCGCCCGCTGCGCCGTACGCGCGCGGCGGCAGCGGGGCGCTCAGGAGTTCGGGAGTCGCAAGGTACGCTCATCGCGATATGAGCGAGAACACCCAGAGCCCCCGCAAGCCGCGCGTGGCCGTCGTCTTCGGCGGCCGCAGCTCCGAGCACGCCATCTCCGTCGTCACGGCGGGCGCCGTCCTGAGCGCCATCGACCGGGACAAGTACGACGTGCTGCCCATCGGCATCACGACGGACGGGCGCTGGGCGCTCACCGCCGACGCCCCCGAGCGCATGGCCATCGCCGACCGCGCCCTGCCGAACGTCGCCGACCTGGCCGAGTCCGAGGAGGGCGGCGTCGTCCTCTCCGTCGACCCCGCCAACCGCGAGGTCGTCCTCACCGAGCCCGGCGCCGTGCCGAAGGCCCTCGGCGAGGTCGACGTGGTCTTCCCGATGCTCCACGGCCCGTACGGCGAGGACGGCACCCTCCAGGGCCTCCTGGAGCTCTCCGGCGTCCCCTACGTCGGCGCGGGCGTCCTCGCCTCCGCCGTCGGCCAGGACAAGGAGTACATGAAGCGGGTCTTCGTCTCCTTCGGCCTCCCGGTCGGCCCGTACGAGGTCATCCGGCCGCGCGAGTGGGAGCAGAACCCGGCCGCCGCCCGCAAGAAGATCGTCGAGTTCGCCGCCGACCACGGCTGGCCGCTCTTCGTGAAGCCCGCCCGCGGCGGTTCGTCGATGGGCATCACCAAGGTCGACGACCTCTCCGGCCTGGACGAGGCCATCGAGGAGGCCCGCCGCCACGACCCCAAGATCCTCGTCGAGTCGCTGCTGCGCGGCCGCGAGATCGAGTGCGGCGTCCTGGAGTTCGAGGACGGCCCGCGCGCCAGCGTGCCGGCCGAGATCCCGCCGGTCACGAACCACGACTTCTACGACTTCGAGGCCAAGTACATCGACTCGGCCTCCGGCATCGTGCCCGCGCCGATCGGCGACGAGGCCACCGCCGAGGTCCAGCGCCTGGCCGTCGCCGCCTACGAGGCCGTCTCCTGCGAGGGCCTGGTCCGCGCCGACTTCTTCCTCACCGAGGACGGCGAGTTCGTCATCAACGAGATCAACACCATGCCGGGCTTCACGCCGATCTCCATGTACCCGCGCATGTGGCAGGAGAGCGGCGTCGGCTACTCCGAGCTCGTCGACCGGCTGATCCAGGCCGCGCTGAACCGCTCCACGGGCCTGCGCTGACCGGGACGCACCAGAAGACCGTGCCGCCGCCTCTCAGAGGCTCGGGGGCACGGTCTTCCGTACGGGGGCGGCGAGATCCGCGAGCGGCGTGACGTCGTGCGCGTACCGCTCGTCGAGCGTCACCTCGATGTACGTCTTCCGGTACACCGAGGTGAATCGGGGCCCGCTGCCCTCGGGGCGCTCCAGCATCCAGTTCACCTCGTTGGCCTCGATGCCCTGCGCCGTCGGATCGCTCATCTTTTCGGGCCGGGGGACCCCGCAGCGCAGTACGATCGCACCGTCACCCCACCCGGCGGTCAGCTCGGAGCCGGGTTCCGGATCACTCCGTTCCAGCCCCGCCACGGTGTCGGGAAGCTCCTTCGCCAGGGCCTGGCAGAAGGCGGCCTCCGCCGCCGGGGGGCTGGGAACCTCGACGGACGCCGCGGCGCCCGAAGAGGAGCAGCCGACGGCGGCCAGCAGCAGAACACCCGCGGTGGCGGCGGGCAGGCCGAAGGGCCGGTGGGAAGACGTCACCGGCCAAGCGTAGACGGGGGCTACAGATGAACGACCGGGCAGGTGAGGGTGCGCGTGATGCCGTCCACTTGCTGGACCTTGGCGACCACCATGCGGCCGAGATCGTCGACCGTGTCCGCCTGCGCGCGCACGATGACGTCGTACGGACCGGTCACGTCTTCGGCCTGGAGCACCCCCGGGATCTTGGAGATGGTGTCGGCGACGATCGACGCCTTGCCCACCTCGGTCTGAATAAGGATGTACGCCTGAACCACGGAACCTCCAGGGCGACCACGAGGATCTTGTGGGAGAAAGGGACGCCACGGTACCGCGTCGCCGCGGGCCGCGGGGAGACCCGCGCGTTCCGGGGCGCTCGCGGTGTGGCGTACGCAGGACAGAAGTTGACGGTCTACTTGACGGTACCCAGCACGGTGACGGCCCGCGACCCGCGGCGCGCCCAGACGCGCCCCCGCCCGCCGGCCGGCACGAAGACACGAGGTGAGACGCGGTGAAGGGCACAGTCGGAGAACTGGGCGAGTTCGGGCTCATCAGAGAGCTCACGTCCCGGCTCACCTCCACCCCCGCGGTGCGGATCGGGCCCGGCGACGACGCCGCGGTCGTCTCCGCCCCCGACCGGCGGGTGGTGGCCAGCACGGACATCCTCCTCGAAGGACGTCATTTCCGCCGCGACTGGTCGACGGCGTACGACGTCGGCCGCAAGGCCGCCGCGCAGAACCTCGCCGACATCGCCGCCATGGGCGCGGTCCCCACCGCGCTCCTCCTCGGCCTCGTCGTCCCCGCGGAACTGCCCGTCACCTGGGCCACCGAACTCATGGACGGACTCCGCGACGAATGTCAGGTCGCGGGCGCGGCAGTGGTCGGCGGGGACGTCGTCCGCGGCGACACGATCATGGTCTCCATCACCGCCCTCGGCGACCTGCGCAACCACGACCCGGTCACCCGGGGCGGGGCCCAGCCCGGCGACGTCGTCGCCTACACCGGCTGGCTCGGCTGGTCCGCCGCCGGATACGCGGTCCTCTCCCGAGGCTTCCGCTCCCCGCGCGCCTTCGTGGAGGCCCACCGCAGGCCGGAGCCGCCGTACCACGCCGGTCCGGCCGCCGCCGGACTCGGTGCCACCGCCATGTGCGACGTCAGCGACGGCCTCATCGCCGACCTCGGCCACATCGCCGAGGCCAGCAAGGTCCGCATCGACCTGCGCTCCGGGCTCATCGACATCCCCACCCAGATGAACGACATCGGCCAGGCCGTCGGCGTCGACCCCATGCAGTGGGTGCTCACCGGGGGAGAGGACCACGCCATCGTGGCCACCTTCCCGCCCGACGTGAAGCTCCCCGCCCGCTGGAAGGTCATCGGCGAGGTCCTCCACCCCTCGGCGCTGCCCCAGGTCACCGTCGACGGGGCGCCCTGGCACAGCGCCGGAGGCTGGGACCACTTCGGGGAGACGGAGTGACCTCCCGGCCCCCGCTCGTCCTCACCGTCGCCGGATCCGACTCCGGCGGCGGCGCCGGCATCCAGGCCGACCTGAAGACCATGCTGGCCCTCGGCGTCCACGGCATGAGCGTCCTCACCGCCGTCACCGCCCAGAACTCGCGGGGCGTCCACGGGGCCTGGGAGCTGCCCGAGGAGGCCGTACGGGCCCAGTACCGGGCCGTCGTCGACGACATCGGCGTCCAGGCGGTCAAGACGGGCATGCTCGCCTCCGCCGCCCTCGTCGAGACGGTGGCCGAGCTGCTCGCCGGGACGGACGCGCCGGTCGTCGTCGACCCGGTGGGCGTCTCCAAGCACGGGGACCCGCTCCTCGCCGAGAACGCCCTCGGCTCCGTCCGCACGCGGCTGCTGCCCCGCGCCACCGTCGCCACCCCGAACCTGGACGAGGTGACGCAGCTCACCGGCGTCCACGTCGTGCACGAGAGCGACATGCGGACCGCCGCCGAGGCGATCCTGTCGTACGGACCCGAGTGGGTCCTGATCAAGGGCGGGCACCTGCCCACCGGCCGGGACGCCGTCGACCTGCTCACGGACGGCTCCGAGGAGCACTGGCTGCGCGCCCCGCGCCACGACAACGGCCACACCCACGGGACGGGCTGCACGCTCGCCTCGGCCATCGCCTCGGGGCTCGCCAAGGGGCTGCCCGTGCCGGAGGCGGTACGGCAGGCGAAGGAGTACGTGACGGGCGCCATAGCCGCCGGCTTCGCCCTGGGCGCGGGCATCGGCCCGGTCGACCACGGCTGGCGGTTCAGGGACTGAGGGGCCCGTCGGTGGCCACACCGGCGGCCCTTCCGTCTCCGGGCATGGCAAAAGGCCGGTTCACCTAGGTGAACCGGCCTTTCAAGGCAACCGCAGGGGCTGCGCTACGACAGAACGTCGCAATTAGCGCGAGACCTTGCCGGCCTTGATGCACGAGGTGCAGACGTTGAGCCGCTTCGGCGTCCGACCGACCACGGCACGCACACGCTGGATGTTCGGGTTCCAGCGACGAGGCGTACGGCGGTGCGAGTGCGAAATGTTGTTGCCGAAGCCCGGCCCCTTGCCGCAGACGTCGCAGTTGGCAGCCACGGGTCACTCCAAAGACTTCAGATTTACAGTGAAATCCGGCGCACCGGAATCAGGAGTCTGAAGTGGCTTGCCGGGGGATGGCCCGGTGTGAACCAGGCAACCGAAGCAGCATACAACGGCTGGCTCGGTGGAACGAAACTACCACGGTCTCGGCGGACCTCGCCCCGGGCCCAGGTCACGAGCGGGACACCTCGGGTCTACCCTGCGGTGAGCTCACCGCAGAAGGAGGACCCCCCGTTGTCGCGAGCCCTTCAGCCTTTCGAGGAGCTCGTCGAGCTCGACGCCGAAGCGCTCCGGACCTGGTGCGCACGGGCGCTGGACGCCCTCGGCCGGGAGCGCGCGGAGATCGACGCGATCAACGTCTACCCGGTCGCCGACGGGGACACCGGCACCAACCTGTACCTGACGGCGGAAGCCGCCCACCAGGCCGTCGAAGCGGTCTTCGCCGCCTCCGAGCCCGACACCGCCGAGACCGTACGGGTCATGGCGCACGGCGCCCTGCTCGGCGCCCGCGGCAACTCCGGGACCATCCTGTCCCAGATCCTGCGCGGCATGGCCGGGGTCCTCGCCGACGGATGTGACGGTGATCACCTCGCCCGCGCCCTCGCCGAGGCCGCCGCCTCCGCCCGGCAGGCCGTCGCCCACCCCGTGGAGGGCACCATCCTCACGGTCGCGGCCGCCGCGGCCCGGGCCTGCGCGACGGGCGGCCCGCTCGTGGACGTGGCCAGGAACGCCTACGACGGCGCCAGGACGGCCCTGGCGGCCACCTCCGGGCAACTCGACGTCCTCGAACGCGCCGGAGTCGTGGACGCCGGCGGGCAGGGCCTGGTGACGGTCCTCGGCGCGCTCCTGGAGACCGTGACCGGCCGGACGCCGCCCGACCCCTCGACGGCACCCGGCCGCCCCGTCGCACCCCACCCCGGCGAGGAGTGCGCCACCGAAGGCGGACCCGCCTACGAGGTGATCTACCTCCTGGAGGCCGACGACACCGCCGTCGAACTCCTCCGCGGCCGGCTCGACGCCCTGGGGGAGTCCCTCGTCGTCGTCGGCGGCGACGGGCTCTGGAACGTCCACGTCCACGTCGACGACGCGGGCGCCGCCGTCGAGGCCGGCGTCGAGGCCGGACGCCCGCACCGCATCCGCATCACCCACTTCGCGGCCGACTCCGCCGCCGCGGCCGGACCGGCCGAGCGCGCCCAGCGCGCCGTCGTCGCCGTCGTCCCCGGCGCCGGCCTCGCCGGACTCTGCGCCGAGGCCGGCGCGACCACCGTCCAGACCCGGCCCGGCGAACCGCCCGCCCGCGACGAACTCGTCGACGCGATCCGCCGGGCACACGCGCGCGAGGTCGTCCTCCTGCCCAACGACACCGACCTGCGGCAGACCGCCGCGGCCGCCGCCGAACACGTCAGGGCCGAAGGCATCCGCGTCGCCCTCATCCCCACCCGCGCCGCCGTCCAGGGCATCGCCGCCCTCGCCGTCCACGAACCCGACCGGCGCTTCGACGAGGACGTCGTCGCCATGACCGCCGCCGCCGGAGCCACCCGGTACGCCGAACTCGCCGTCGCCGAACGCCAGTCCTTCACCTCGGCCGGCGTCTGCCAGGCCGGCGACGTCCTCGGCCTCATCGAGGGCGACGTCGCCGTCATCGGCCAGGACCTCACCGAGACCGCCCGCACCGTCCTGGACCGGATGCTCTCGGCCGGCGGCGAACTCGTCACCCTCGTCGTCGCCGACGACACCCCGCCCGGCCTCGCCCCCGACCTGGAACGCCACGTCCGCCGCGGCTACCTCGCCGTCGACACCACCACGTACCACGCGGGCGCGGGGGCCCCGCCCCTGCTCATCGGCGTGGAGTGAACCCCGGCCCGGGGGCCGACCCGGGCCGGCGCCGGCCGCGGCCTGGACGCGACTGTCGGTCCCTTGGTGTGGAATGGAACGCGTGCCCGCGCTCGACGAACCACTCAAGAAGTCCCTCGGCCCCGCCACCGCCAAGGTCATGGCCGAGGCACTCGACCTGCACACGGTCGGCGACCTGCTCCACCACTACCCCCGCCGGTACGCCGAGCGGGGGGAGCTGACCACCCTCGCCGACCTGCCCCTCGACGAGCACGTCACCGTGGTCGCCCAGGTCGCCGACGCCCGTGTGCTCACCTTCAACGGCTCCAAGGGACGCGGCCAGCGCCTCGAAGTGACCATCACCGACGGCAGCGGCCGGCTGCAACTGGTCTTCTTCGGCAAGGGCGTCCACAAGCCGCACAAGGACCTGCTCCCCGGCACCCGGGCGATGTTCGCCGGCAAGGTCTCGCTCTTCAACCGCCGCCTCCAGCTCGCCCACCCCTCGTACGAACTCCTCCGCGGCGACAGCGGGGAGGCCGTGGACACCTGGGCCGGGGCCCTCATCCCGATCTACCCGGCCACCACCAAGCTGGAGTCCTGGAAGATCGCCAAGGCCGTCGACGCCGTCCTGCCCAGCGCCGTCGACGCCGTCGACCCGCTCCCCGACGCCCTGCGCGAGGGCCGCGGACTCGCCGAGCTCCCCGACGCCCTGCGGAAGATCCACCGGCCCCGCACCAAGGCCGACATCGCCGACGCCCGCGAACGCCTGAAGTGGGACGAGGCATTCGTCCTCCAGGTCGCCCTCGCCCGCCGCCGGCACGCCGACACCCAGCTGCCCGCCGTACCCCGCCGGCCCACCCCCGACGGCATCCTCGACGCCTTCGACGCCAAGCTCCCCTTCACCCTCACCGACGGCCAGTCGAAGGTCTCCCGCGAGATCTTCGACGACCTCGCCACCGACCACCCCATGCACCGCCTCCTCCAGGGCGAGGTGGGCAGCGGAAAGACGATGGTCGCGCTGCGCGCCATGCTCGCCGTCGTCGACGCCGGGGGGCAGGCGGCGATGCTCGCCCCCACCGAGGTCCTCGCCCAGCAGCACCACCGGTCGGTCACCGAGATGATGGGCGAACTCGCCGAGGGCGGGATGCTCGGCGGCGCCGAGCGCGCCACCAAGGTCGTCCTGCTCACCGGCTCCATGGGCGTCGCCGCCCGCCGGCAGGCCCTGCTCGACCTGGTCACCGGGGAGGCGGGGCTCGTCATCGGCACGCACGCGCTGATCGAGGACAAGGTCCAGTTCCACGACCTGGGCCTGGTCGTCGTCGACGAGCAGCACCGCTTCGGCGTCGAGCAGCGCGACGCCCTGCGCGGCAAGGGCAAGCAGCCCCCGCACCTCCTGGTCATGACGGCCACGCCCATCCCGCGCACGGTCGCCATGACCGTCTTCGGCGACCTGGAGACCTCCGTCCTCGACCAGCTGCCCGCCGGACGCTCCCCGATCGCCAGCCACGTCGTCCCCGCCGCCGACAAACCGCACTTCCTGGCGCGCGCGTGGGAACGGGTCCGCGAGGAGGTCGGGAACGGCCACCAGGCGTACGTCGTCTGCCCCCGCATCGGCGACGAGGAGGACAGGAAGAAGTCCAAGGCGTCCCCGGAGGACGAGGCCGAGAAGCGCCCGCCGCTCGCCGTCCTCGACGTCGCCGAGCAGCTCCGCACCGGCCCCCTCGCCGGCCTGCGGATCGCCGTCCTGCACGGCCGCATGCACCCCGACGACAAGGACGACGTGATGCGCCGCTTCGCCGCCGGCGCGCTCGACGTCCTGGTCGCCACCACCGTCATCGAGGTCGGCGTCAACGTCCCCAACGCCACCGCCATGGTGATCATGGACGCCGACCGCTTCGGCGTCTCCCAGCTCCACCAGCTCCGCGGCCGCGTCGGCCGAGGCTCCGCCCCCGGCCTCTGCCTCCTCGTCAGCGAGATGCCCGAGGCCACCCCCGCCCGGCAGCGGCTCGGCGCCGTCGCCGCCACCCTCGACGGCTTCGAGCTCTCCCGTATCGACCTCGAACAGCGGCGCGAGGGCGACGTCCTCGGGCAGGCCCAGTCCGGCGTCCGCTCCTCGCTGCGGGTCCTCACCGTCATCGACGACGAGGAGGTCATCACCGCCGCCCGCGAGGAGGCCACCACCCTCGTCCTCGCCGACCCCGACCTCACCGCCCACCCGGGCCTGCGCACCGCGCTCGACGCCCTGCTCAGCGAGGAGCGGGAGGAGTACCTGGAGAAGGGCTGACCACCGGCCGCCATAAGCTAGGGGTGCACGCAATGGCTTACGCAGAACGAGGACACCGATGACCCGCGTGATCGCCGGCACGGCCGGCGGGCGCCGCCTGGCCGTGCCGCCAGGCAACGGCACCCGCCCCACCTCCGACCGGGCGCGCGAGGGCCTCTTCTCCACCTGGGAGGCTTTCCACGGCCTCGCCGGGGCCCGGGTCGCCGACCTGTACGCGGGCTCCGGCGCCGTCGGCCTGGAGGCGCTGTCCCGGGGCGCCGCCCACGCCCTCCTCGTCGAGGCCGAGCCCCGCGCCGCCAGGACCGTCCGCGAGAACATCGCCTCGCTCGGCCTGCCCGGCGCCGAACTCCGCACCGGCAAGGCGGAGCAGATCGTGACGGGACCGGCCCCGGCCGATCCGTACGACCTGGTCTTCCTCGACCCGCCGTACGCGGTCGGGGACGCCGAACTCCGCGAGATTCTCCTCACACTGCGCTCGGGGGGCTGGCTGAGCGAGGATGCCCTCGTCACCGTGGAGCGCAGCACCCGAGGCGGTGAATTCGGCTGGCCGGCCGGTTTCGAGCCCATGCGGTCCCGTCGTTACGGCGAGGGAACGTTTTGGTACGGTCGCGCCGCCTCTACGTGCGAAGACGCACGATGACCGGACCGGAGAGCGAGGAACCCACGTTGCGCCGCGCCGTCTGTCCGGGGTCGTTCGACCCCATCACCAACGGACATCTCGACATCATCGCCCGCGCCTCCAAGCTGTACGACGTCGTACACGTCGCGGTGATGATCAACCAGTCGAAGAAGGGCCTCTTCACGGTCGACGAGCGGATCGAGCTGATCCGCGAGGTCACCGCCGACTTCGGCAACGTCGAGGTGGAGTCCTTCCATGGCCTCCTCGTCGACTTCTGCAAGCAGCGCGACATCCCCGCCATCGTGAAGGGCCTGCGCGCGGTCAGCGACTTCGACTACGAGCTGCAGATGGCCCAGATGAACAACGGCCTCACGGGCGTGGAGACGCTGTTCGTCCCCACCAACCCGACGTACAGCTTCCTCTCCTCCTCGCTGGTCAAGGAGGTGGCGGCCTGGGGCGGCGACGTCTCCCACCTGGTCCCCCCGGCGGTCCTCGGCCGGCTGACCGAGCGGCTGACCGGGAAGTGACGCGCGGCCACCGCCGCTGACGCTCCGTCACCTGGTGTCGGACGGGAGCCGACTGCCCTTAAAGTCGTCCCGTCCGTCTCCATCCAGCTGTAGAGAGTGGCGAGCACCCGGTGGACGTACAGAAGAAGCTCGACCAGATCGTCGCGACCGTGCAGGGCGCCCGCTCCATGCCCATGTCGGCATCCTGCGTGGTCAACCGGGCCGACCTGCTCGCCCTGCTCGAAGAGGTACGGGAGGCCCTGCCCGGCTCCCTCGCCCAGGCCCAGGAGCTGATCGGCGGCCGCGAGCAGATGGTCGAGCAGGCCCGTCACGAGGCCGACCGCATCATCGAGGCCGCCCACGCCGAGCGGGGCTCGATCGTCTCCGACACCCAGGTCGCCCGGCAGTCGCAGGAGGAGGCCGACCGCATCCTCACCGAGGCCCGCCGCGAGGCCGAGGAGGTCCGCGCCGAGGCCGACGACTACGTCGACTCCAAGCTCGCCAACTTCGAGGTCGTCCTCAACAAGACCATCGGCTCCGTCGACCGGGGCCGCGAGAAGCTCCTCGGCCGCGGCCCGGGCCTCGGCCCGGACGGCTACGCGGACGAGGACGCCCCGGAGTACAGCGCCGACCCGCAGACCCTGATCCAGCGGGCCGACGAGTACGTGGACGCCAAGCTCGGCGCGTTCGAGGCGGTGCTCAGCAAGACGCTGGAGGCCGTCGGCCGCGGCCGGCAGAAGCTGCACGGCCGGATCGCCACCGACGACCTCGGCGAGCACATGGCGGCCCAGGACGGCCTCAGTGGCGCGGTGCACACCAGCGACGCCGACTACCTGGCCGGCCTCGCGGAGCTCGCCGACCCCGAGCCGGCGCAGTTCCAGCCCCCGCAGCCGGCGCACATCCCCGCCCAGCAGCAGCCCGACCCGTACGGCTACCAGCAGCAGCAGCCGCAGCAGCAGGACCCGGCCTACGGCTACCAGCAGCAGGACCCCTACGCGTACCAGCAGCCCGACCCGTACGCCTACCAGGGCCAGTACGGCTACGAGCAGCAGGCGTACGACCCCCAGGCCCAGCCCCACCAGCCGCAGCAGGCCGCCTCGCTCGACGAGACCAGCTTCTTCGACACGGGCATGATCGACCTGGAGCAGCTGCGCCGGTACGAACAGGGGCACTAGCCCCGGATTGGGCCCTGAGCGAAGCGTCCAGTATCCTGGCTCTTCGGTCGCGCGTATGCCCGCGCCCCTTGCTGCCCACGTTCGGCAGCCTCCTCACGTTGAGAACGATCCGAAAGCAGGAAGAACCCTGAGCACGCGCCTCGACCACCGCAACCCCCTCGTGTTCGACACACACGAGCTGGGGCGGCGTCCTGGTGCCCTCCAGCGGATCTCGCGATCGGTCGAGGCCCCCGGGCACCTCGGCGTCGAAGGAGTGATCGGAGTACCCGAGGGCGCTCCGATGGAAATCGATCTCCGTCTTGAGTCGGTCATGGAAGGGGTGCTTGTCACAGGCACCGCCCGTGCATCGGCCGAGGGGGAGTGCGTAAGGTGTCTGGAGCCCGTCGAGATCGATCTCGACGTGGACTTCCAGGAGATGTTCTCGTACCCCGACTCCGACGACCGGGGCCGCTCCAAGGCGGCCGCGGACGACGAAGCCGAGGACGACGAGGACATGATCCCCCTCGAGGACGGCATGTTCGACCTCGAACCCGTGCTGCGTGATGCGGTGGTGCTCGCACTGCCGATGCAGCCGGTGTGCCGGGAGGACTGTGCGGGGCTGTGTTCCGAATGCGGGACCAACCTCAACGACAACCCGGACCACCACCATGACGCCGTCGACGCTCGTTGGGCGGCACTGCAGGGACTCGCCGGTTCGCTGGGAACCGATGAGAAGGACAACATGAGCGGCAAAGCCTCTGACGGGGACGTCCGAAGCGCCGCCGAGAAGCAGGAGAAGTAGCCGTGGCTGTTCCGAAGCGGAAGATGTCGCGCAGCAACACGCGCCACCGCCGGTCGCAGTGGAAGGCTGCGGTCCCCACCCTGGTTTCGTGTGAGCGTTGCCAGGAGCCGAAGCTGCAGCACATCGCGTGCCCGAGCTGCGGCACCTACAACAAGCGCCAGGTCCTCTCGGTCTGATTGGGCTGGTGAGAGGCGCAATGTCTGAGTCCCGCAAGACGGACGACAAGACGGATCATGCCTCGTCCCACACGCTTCTGGAAGGGCGGCTCGGCTATCGGCTCGAGTCCGCCCTTCTGGTGCGTGCGCTGACGCACCGCTCGTACGCGTACGAGAACGGCGGTCTGCCCACCAACGAGCGTCTGGAGTTCCTCGGGGACTCCGTGCTCGGCCTGGTGGTCACGGACACGCTGTACCGCACCCACCCCGACCTGCCGGAAGGCCAGCTGGCCAAACTGCGGGCCGCGGTGGTCAATTCTCGTGCGCTGGCGGAGGTCGGCCGCGGCCTCGAACTCGGCTCCTTCATCCGGCTCGGCCGGGGCGAAGAGGGCACGGGCGGCCGGGACAAGGCATCCATCCTCGCCGACACCCTTGAAGCGGTGATCGGCGCGGTCTATCTCGACCAGGGCCTCGAAGTGGCCGCCGAGCTGGTGCACCGGCTCTTCGACCCGCTGATCGAGAAGTCCTCGAACCTCGGTGCCGGCCTGGACTGGAAGACCAGTCTCCAGGAGCTCACCGCGGCCGAGGGCCTGGGCGTGCCCGAGTACCTCGTCTCCGAAGAGGGCCCGGACCACGAGAAGATCTTCACTGCTGCCGCCCGCGTCGGTGGTGTCTCGTACGGCACCGGCACCGGCCGCAGCAAGAAGGAAGCGGAACAGCAGGCCGCCGAGTCGGCGTGGTGCGAGATTCGCGCCGCCGCGGACGAACGCGCGGCAGCGGCGAAGGCCGCTGCCGAGTCGGGAACGGGAGAGGTCGCCGACCCCTCTCCTACCGCTCACGGGGCGTCGGCCTGACGGCCCGCGTCCACCGCTTCCCGAGAACCCCGCCCCAGGGCGGGGTTCTCGTCTTTCCGGGGTGCGTGCGCCGGTAGGGTTGAAGCGCTGTCGAAGACGTCATCGAGGAGTCCCCGTGCCCGAGCTGCCCGAGGTCGAGGTCGTACGGCGTGGTCTCGAGCGCTGGGTCGCCGGGCGGACCGTGACCGAGGTCGAGGTGCTGCACCCCAGGGCCGTGCGGCGTCATCCGGCGGGCGGCGAGGACTTCGCGGCCCGGCTGAAGGGGCAGCGGTTCGAGGTGGCGCGCCGGCGCGGCAAGTACCTCTGGCTGCCGCTCGCCGAAACGGGCACGTCCGTCCTCGGCCACCTGGGCATGAGCGGCCAGCTCCTCGTCCAGCCGGAGGCCGCCGCGGACGAGAGGCACCTCAGGATCCGCATCCGCTTCGACGACTCCGCGGGCACCGAGCTCCGCTTCGTCGACCAGCGCACCTTCGGCGGGCTCTCGCTGCACGACCAGACCCCCGACGGGCTGCCCGACGTCATCGGCCACATCGCCCGCGACCCGCTGGACCCGGAGTTCGACGACGCCGCCTTCCACACCGCGCTGCGCGGGCGCCGTACGACGGTCAAGCGGGCGCTCCTCGACCAGTCGCTGATCAGCGGCGTCGGCAACATCTACGCGGACGAGGCCCTCTGGCGGTCCCGGCTGCACTACGACCGCCCGACGGCGACCCTGACGAGGCCGCGTTCGACGGAGCTCCTCGGGCACGTCCGGGACGTGATGAACGCGGCGCTCGCGGTCGGCGGCACCAGCTTCGACAGCCTGTACGTGAACGTCAACGGCGAGTCCGGCTACTTCGACCGCTCGCTCGACGCCTACGGGCGCGAGGACGAGCCCTGCCACCGCTGCGGTACGCCGATGCGCCGGCGTCCCTGGATGAACCGCTCCAGCTACTTCTGCCCGCGCTGCCAGCGCCCGCCGCGCGCGACCGCGTAACGGCGGGCCCGGCCTGTCACGGGGGGAAGGTCACCCCGTGACGGGCGCCGCGCGCTCCGCGTCGTAGCTCTCCCGCGCCGCCTCGACCTCGGGCATGCGGCCCTCCACCAGCGCGATCAGGCCGATCAGCCGTTCCGCGATCTCGCGGCCGAGCGGGGTGAGCCGGTAGTCGACCCGCGGCGGGTTGGTGGGCTGCGCCTCGCGGTGGACGAGACCGTCGCGCTCCAGGGCGTGCAGGGTCTGCGACAGCATCTTCTCGCTCACGCCGTCGACCCGCCGCCGCAGTTCGTTGAAGCGGAACGTCCCGTGGTGCAGGGCGCCCAGGGTCAGGCTGCCCCAGCGGCCCGTCACGTGCTCCAGCGTGCCGCGCGAGGGGCAGGCGCGCGCGAACACGTCGTAGGCGAGGTCGTCAGTCATGCGCCCACCGTACTCCCGCGCAGCGCTTACCGCCACGGCTGCGCCACCCAGGAGCTTGCGCTTTCCAAAAGTTAGTGCTCTACTTCTGGTCGTTCCCCTGCCGACCTTTCGAGGAGCCCCTTGTGACCACGCCCGTCGTCTCCATCGCCTACCACTCCGGCTACGGCCACACCGCCGTCCTCGCCGAGGCCGTCCGCGCCGGTGCCGCGGACGCGGGCGCCACCGTCCATCTCATCAACGTCGACGGGATCACCGACGCCCAGTGGGAGCTGCTCGACGCCTCCGACGCGATCGTCTTCGGCTCGCCGACCTACATGGGCACCGCCTCCGGCGCCTTCCACCAGTTCGCCGAGGCCACTTCGAAGCGCTGGTTCACCGACGCCTGGCTGGACAAGCTCGCCGCCGGCTTCACCAACTCCGGCTCCAAGAGCGGCGACAAGCTGCACACCCTGCAGTTCTTCCAGACCCTCGCCGGCCAGCACGGCATGACGTGGGTCAACCTCGGCCTGAAGCCCGGCTGGAACAGCAGCGAGGCTTCCGAGAACGACCTCAACCGTCTCGGCTTCTTCTCCGGTGCCGGCGCCCAGACCCACACCGACCTGGGCCCCGACGGCGTCCACAAGGCCGACGTCGCCACCGCCGAACACCTCGGCCGCCGCGTCGCCGACACCGCCCGCACCTTCGCGGCCGGCCGCGCCGCCGCCTGATACCCCCGTGCCACGGGAAAGGGCCCCGTCGCCGCAGAGGTGACGGGGCCCTTTCGGATCACACGGTCACCGGTCCCCGATGTGGACGGTGTGCGCGTGCGACGCCGCGGCTGCTCCGTAGGCGCCCGGCCCGACCCGGCGCCGGCGGGCCCGAACCGCCAGGACCGACAGCAGCAAGCCCACCCCGGAGGCGATCGCGAGCAGCAGGCAGGCGCTGGACAAGCCGGCCGCCAGAGCGTCCGCCGCCCCGTCCCCTTCCGAGCGCCGCGAATCTCCCACCGTCGTGTTGACCGTCGCCACGGCCGCCGTGAACGCCGCGGCACCGATGTAACGCGCCATGTTCGAAATACCCGAGGCCGCTCCGACGTCAGCGGCGGCCACCGACGAGGTGGACGCCGAGCTCGCCGGACCGTTGACGAGTCCCAGACCCGCGGCCAGGAGCACGAGCGGCAGGACGAACGCCGCGTACCGCCAGTCGCCCTCGACGAAGGACAGCAGCACGCAACCGCCCGTCGCCGCCGCGAAGCCGAGGGCGATCACGGGTCCGATGCCCAGTAACTGGACCATTCGGGGCACGAGGGGCGTGACCGCGATCAGACCGACCGTCGCGGGCAGCGTGGCCAGGCCCGCCTCGAACGGGCTCAACGCGAGCGTGGCGGGGTTCTGGAAGTAGAGGCTGACCAGATACATCAGACCGTTGATGACGCCCGCGCTCAGCAGGATCCCGACCGTCGCCCCGATCAGTACGCGATCCTTCAGCAGCCGCAGGTCGACCAACGGTGCTTCGACCCGCCGTTCCACCGCGATGAACGCCACGCACGACAGCAACGCCAGCGCGAAGCATCCCAGCACCGCGGCCGACGTCCAACCCCATTCCGCCCCCTCGCTGAGCGCGAGGAGCGCCGGGACGAGGATGGCGGCGATCAGTACCGTCCCCGCGAAGTCGATCGAGCGACTGCGCTCCGGATCGCGGGATTCGGCGACTCCCTTCAACGTGACCGGTACGCAGGCGAGCGCCAGCGCCGCGTCGATCCAGAACAGGCCCTGCCATCCTGTGCCGTCCACCAGCACGCCACCGAGCAGCGGCCCGGCCGCGGCGCCCACCGCCGACGCGCCACCCCACAGCGTCACGGCCCGGACCTGCCCGTCCCCCGATGTGGACACGGACAGCAGGCTCATGCCGCACGCCAGGATCGTCGCCCCCGCCGCCCCCTGGATCGCCCGGCCCGCGATCACCCCGCCTCCGCTGCCGGAGAGCGCGATGAGCACGCAGGAGCCGATGAACAGCGCCAGGCCGCCGAGGAAGACCAGCCGTCGTCCGAACACGTCGCCGAGGGCCCCTGATGTGACGATCACCGCCGCTCCGACCAGCGAATACCCGGTGACGGCCCATTGCAGGGCATCCAGCGACGCGCCGGTGTCCTCGCTGATCGCCGGCAGCAGGATGCTCACCGCCGAGGTGTTCGCGTTGACGACCAAGGTCGAGAGGCACGTCGCGATGAGCACGGCCGCCGACGCCGACCTGCCGGCGTCTCCGGGGACCGCGCCATGTTCCTGGACATCCACAGCGGCAGGTTGACAAGCGGCGCGCTGCCCCGCAGCTCGTCCGCGGCGGCCCACATCAAGAGGGAGGACTGACCTGAGGGAATCTCAGTAGCCGAAGTCCTGCGTCCACCAGGGGCCGCCGTCGCCGAAGTGGACGCCGACGCCGAGGGTCGTGAAGTCGCAGTTGAGGATGTTGGCGCGATGGCCGTCGCTGTTCATCCAGGAGTTCATGACGGCGGCGGCGTCCGCCTGGCCGCGGGCGATGTTCTCGCCGCCGAGCCCCGAGATGCCGGCCTTCTCGGCGCGGACCCACGGGGTGGCCCCGTCGGGGTCGGTGTGGTCGAAGAAGCCGCGGGCGGCCATGTCCGAGCTGAAGTCCCCGGCGAGGTCGGCGAGACGCGCGTCGGTGCGGACCGGCGTGCAGCCCACCTTGCCGCGCTCGGCGTTGACGAGACGGAGGACCTCCGCCTCGGCGGCCTCGCCGCGGTCGGCGGTGGAGCCCGCCTTGGCCGTCGCCACCGGCGCCTCGGTGGTCGGCTTCGGCTTCGGGGCGGGCGCCTTGGTGAGGGGCGCCTTCGTGGTGGGCGCGGCCGAGGTCCTGGGCGTGGTGGGGCGGGCGCTCGCCGACTTGGTCGGGGTGGGGGTCGCCTTGGGGGTCGGCGTCGCCTTCGGGGTCGGGGTCGCCTTCGGGGAGGCGGTCTTGGCGGTGGCGGGCTTCCCGGCCGTCCGCGTACCCGTGGTGCTGCCGCCCGACTCGCCGGCCGGCGTCTGGGTGGTGCCGCCCTGCGTCGTCAGCTCCGGAGCCTGCCGGGCGGTCTGCGTCTGGCGCTCGCTCGTGCCGGCGCTGCCGATCGTGAACGTGTCCCCGCCCGGCAGCAGACCCGAGGCGACGGCGACGGCGCCGACCGCGACCGCCGCGGAGGCGCCGAGCAGTCCGGTGCGCACGGGCGAGCCGCGCCGCTTGCGGCGGGCACCCCCGTGCAGGCGGTCCGCACCGGCCGCGTAGTCTTCTGCGTCGGGTGCGGCGCCGGAGCGACGGTGGCGTCCCATCTGCTCTGCCTTCCTGTACGGGTCTTCGTCGGTCTGGTTCTCGCCGAGCGACGCGTGACCGGTGGGTCCGCGACCGGTGGTCCGCGTGGAGCGGGCGTTTGCCGGTCTTTGCTGATCTTTGCTGGCGGCACCTTTTCGGGCCGGTCGTCGAACGGATCGCGCCCGAACGGGTGAGGCGTGTTCGGTCGGGACTGTAGTCCATGAGGTGCGGGGGGCGATGTGCTCATCTGCGATTCCACCCGTTAGCGTGCAGCCATGAACGACGACGTGCGGATGACCGCCTGGGTGCGCGGCCGGGTACAGGGAGTGGGCTTCCGTTGGTTCACCAGGGCAAACGCGCTGGAGATCGGCGGCATGGTGGGCTTCGCCCTGAACCTCGACGACGGCCGGGTGCAGGTCGTGGCGGAAGGGCCGCGTGAGAATTGCCACCGCCTGCTCGCCTGGCTGCACTCCGACGACACACCCGGACGCGTGGACGGCGTCACTGAGATCTGGGACACCCCGCGCGGCGGCTACGAGGGCTTCGCCATCCGCTGACCGTCACGCGCCGCGCCCCCCGTCCGGTGACCGAGCGAGGCGCCGGACGAACGCGCGGTAACGGCCGCGTGACGGGGAAACCGCCTGGTGGTTGCCAAGGTGCGCCCGTCGTGGAAGGCTGCCGGTTAAGGATGATCGCAACGCCCCCGAGGCGCCGAGTTCGAAGGCCCCGCCGCCCGCTGAGCGGCCGTGGACTCCTCGGTAGCCCTTCAAACGGGGCGTGATCGTGTTGACCGTCAAACTTTTTGGTGAGACTCTGGAATCCCCGCGCACCTTAGCTGTTTGGCAGTGGAACCGGCACGACAAGCAGTACTGCCGAGCACCGCGGGTGCGAATCCCTCACGACCCACACCGCTACGGTCGGTCACTCATTGTGGAGGACCATCCATCATGGCAAAGGCGCTTCTCGGTTACGTCGGCGGCTCCGACCCGCGACTCCTCGCCGAGATGCGACGGCTTCAGCAGCGCGTCCAGGACCTCGAATCCGAGCTGGTACGGATTCAGTCCGAGAACGACTCGCTCGCGGCTGCCGCCGCTCAGCACCAGGGAGAATCGCTGCTCAACAGCATCGACCTCGACGTACCCCAGGCGGAGCCTGCGCTCACCTGACAACCCAGCCCCGAAGGGCCAGGTGGGAAACACTCTCGCCGGCACGACCGCGCTCGGCGCAGCCGGGCACGGCACAGCTGGACACGCAAGGGGCGCTTCGGCGTCCCTTCTTTCTTTCACCCGCCGTTTCCCCCACGTCCCACCCCTCCTCATCCGAGGATCTGCCCTGCGCCTTCGCGGGTGAAACGCACGTGCCCCGGTAGAGTCCCCGGGGTGCACCTCAAGGCCCTGACCCTCCGCGGGTTCAAGTCGTTCGCCTCGGCGACCACCCTGCGGTTCGAGCCGGGGATCACCTGTGTCGTGGGCCCCAACGGTTCGGGCAAGTCCAATGTGGTGGACGCCCTGTCCTGGGTCATGGGCGAGCAGGGCGCCAAGTCGCTGCGCGGCGGCAAGATGGAGGACGTCATCTTCGCCGGCACGACCGGGCGCCCGCCGCTCGGCCGCGCCGAGGTCTCGCTGACCATCGACAACTCCGACGGCGCGCTGCCCATCGACTACGCCGAGGTGACCCTCACCCGGATCATGTTCCGGGGCGGCAGCAGCGAGTACCAGATCAACGGCGACACCTGTCGGCTGCTCGACTTCCAGGACCTGCTCTCCGACTCCGGCATCGGACGCGAGATGCACGTCATCGTCGGACAGGGGCAGCTCGACTCCGTGCTGCACGCCGACCCGATGGGCCGCCGCGCCTTCATCGAGGAGGCCGCCGGCGTCCTGAAGCACCGCAAGCGCAAAGAGAAGGCGCTGCGGAAGCTGGACGCGATGCAGGCCAACCTCGCGCGCGTGCAGGACCTCACCGACGAACTGCGCCGCCAGCTCAAGCCGCTCGGCCGGCAGGCCGCCGTCGCCCGCCGGGCCGTCGTCATCCAGGCCGACCTGCGCGACGCACGCCTGCGCCTCCTCGCCGACGACCTCGTCCACCTCCAGCGGGCACTGACGGCCGAGGTCGCCGACGAGGCGGCGCTGCTCGCCCGCAAGGAGGCCACCGAGGCCGAACTGCGTGCCGCGCTCGCCCGGGAGACGGACCTCGAAGCGGAGGCCCGCGCCCTGGTGCCCCGCCTGGAGCGGGCCCAGCAGAACTGGTACGCCCTCTCCCAGCTCGCCGAGCGTGTCCGCGGCACCGTCTCGCTGGCCGACGCGCGCGTGAAGAGCGCGACCGCCGCACCCCCCGAGGAGCGGCGCGGCCGCGACCCCGAGGACCTGGAGCGGGAGGCGGCCCGCGTCCGCGAGCAGGAGGCGGAGCTCGAAGCCGCCCTGGAGGCGGCCGAACGCGCCCTGGAGGACACCGTCACCCACCGCGCCGGGCTCGAAGCGGCGCTGACGGCCGAGGAGCGCCGGCTCAAGGACCTGGCCCGGGCCATCGCCGACCGGCGCGAGGGCCTCGCCCGGCTGCACGGCCAGGTCAACGCGGCCCGTTCGCGCGCCGCTTCCGCCCAGGCCGAGATCGACCGGCTGGCCACCGCCCGAGACGAGGCGGGGGAGCGGGCGGTCGCCGCCCAGGAGGAGTACGAGCAGCTCAAGGCCGAGGTCGACGGCCTCGACGCGGAGGGCGCCGAGCACGCCGCGCGGTACGAGGCCGCGCGCCGCGAACTGGCCGACGCGGAGGCTGCCCTGAGCGCCGCCCGCGAGGCCGCCGGCACCGCCGAACGCCGCCGCGCCGCGACCAGGGCCCGGCACGAGACCCTCGCCCTCGGCCTGCGTCGCAAGGACGGCACGGGCGCGCTCCGCACGGCCGGCCTCACCGGTCTCCTCGGCCCCGCCGCCGAACTCCTCGCCGTCACCCCGGGGTACGAGATCCCCGTCGCCGCCGCCCTCGGCGCGGCCGCCGACGCGGTCGCCGCCACCGGTCCCTCCGTCGCGGCCGACGCGCTGCGCCTGCTGCGCAAGCAGGACGCGGGCCGCGCTTCGCTCCTCCTGACCGGAGCCCCCGATCCCGCCCCCGCCGACGCGGCGGGCGCCCGCCCCCTCGCCGCGGACCTCGTGCGGGGCCCGGCCGAACTCATGCGCGCCGTACGCCGGTTGCTGGCCGGTGTCGTGGTCGTCGAGGACCTCGACGAGGCCGTCGAACTGATCAGGTCGCGGCCCGAGTCGACGGCCGTGACCGCCGAAGGGGACCTGCTGGGCGCCCACTTCGCGCAGGGCGGCTCCGCCGGGGCGCCCAGCCTGCTCGAAGTCCAGGCATCGGTGGCCGAGGCGGCCGCGGAACTCGAGGAACTGACCGTACGGTGCGAGGAGCTGGCCACCGCGCAGCGCGAGGCCGACGAGCGGCGCCGTACCGCCGGCGCGCGGGCCGAGGAGCTCGACACCCGGCGCCGGGCCGCCGAGCGCGAGAAGTCCGCCGTCGCCCAGCAGCTCGGACGGCTCGCCGGCCAGGCCAGGGGAGCGGCGGGGGAGGCCGAGCGGACCGCGGCGGCCGCCGCCCGCGCCCAGGAGGCCCTGGAGAAGGCCACCGCCGACGCGGAGGAGCTGGCCGAACGGCTGCTCGTCGCCGAGGAGGCCACCGCCTTCGCGGACGGCGAGGACGAGCCCGACACCTCGGTCCGCGACCGGCTCGCCATCGACGGATCCAACGCGCGCCAGACCGAGATGGAGGCGCGGCTCCAGGTCCGTACCCACGAGGAACGGGTCAGGGGCCTGGCCGGACGGGCCGACTCGCTGGACCGCGCCGCCCGCGCCGAACGGGAGGCACGCGCGCGTGCCGAGCAGCGCCGGGACCGGATGCGTCACGAGGCGCGGGTCGCGGGAGCGGTCGCGGCCGGCGCCCGCGCCCTCCTGGCCCATGTCGAGGTCTCGCTCGTCCGTGCCGAGCGGGAGCGCGTGGCGGCCCAGGCCGCCCGGGCCGACCGCGAGGAGGGGCTGACGGCCGCCCGGTCGCGCGCCCGTGACCTCAAGTCCGCGCTCGACAAGCTGACCGACTCGGTGCACCGGGGCGAGGTGCTCGGCGCCGAGAAGCGTTTGCGGATCGAGCAGCTGGAGGCCAGGGCCCTGGAGGAGTTCGGGGTGGAGGCGGCCGACCTGGTCGCCGAGTACGGCCCTGACCAGCCCGTCCCGCCGTCTCCCGTCGTGCGGGGAGCGGACGGGGACGAGGAGGCCGAGGACGGTGCCGGAGCGGGCGCCGAGCCGCGCCCGTTCGTCCGTTCGGAGCAGGAGAAGCGGCTCAAGGCCGCCGAACGGGCCTATCACCAGCTCGGCAAGGTCAATCCGCTGGCCCTGGAGGAGTTCGCGGCGCTGGAGGAGCGGCACCGGTTCCTCTCGGAGCAGCTGGAGGACCTGAAGAAGACCCGGACCGACCTGCTTCAGGTCGTGAAGGAGGTCGACGTGCGCGTCGAGCAGGTCTTCACCGAGGCGTACCGGGACACGGCCCGTGAGTTCGAGGGCGTCTTCTCCCGGCTCTTCCCGGGCGGCGAGGGCCGGCTGATCCTCACCGACCCGGACGACATGCTCACCACCGGCGTCGACGTGGAGGCGCGCCCGCCGGGCAAGAAGGTCAAGCGGCTGTCGCTGCTCTCGGGCGGCGAGCGGTCGCTGACGGCCGTGGCGCTGCTCGTCTCCATCTTCAAGGCCAGGCCCAGCCCGTTCTACGTGATGGACGAGGTGGAGGCCGCGCTCGACGACACCAACCTCCAGCGGCTGATCCGGATCATGCAGGAGCTCCAGGAGTCCTCGCAGCTGATCGTGATCACCCACCAGAAGCGCACGATGGAGGTCGCGGACGCGCTGTACGGCGTGTCCATGCAGGGCGACGGCGTCTCGAAGGTCATCGGCCAGCGGCTCCGCTGAGGCACCACCCAGGGGTGCCCATCGACAGCAACTCATTCAAGTCTTGAACGTATGGGCTTCATGAGAGCTCTTAAAGTCACATGACATCGACTATTGACTTCGAAACTTGAAGGCATAGTCTCTGCAACGTTGCTTTTACCTTCACGTGGTGGGCGGCGTGAAGTTGTGCGCCACTGGAAGGGCTTCCCCCCACCGAGGAGTCCATGTGACCGACACCGCGCAGGCGCCCACGCCGCCGCCTTCCGAAGGCCGAGCGGCCCACCCGGACCACCTCGGCCACGTCATCTTCATCACGGCCTCGGCCGCGATGGGCGGATTCCTCTTCGGATACGACAGCTCCGTCATCAACGGCGCCGTCGAGGCGATCCGCGACCGCTACGACATCGGCTCCGGCACCCTCGCCCAGGTCATCGCCATCGCCCTGATCGGCTGCGCCATCGGCGCCGCCACCGCCGGCCGCATCGCCGACCGGATCGGCCGCATCCGCTGCATGCAGATCTCCGCGGTGCTCTTCGCCATCAGCGCCGTGGGCTCCGCGCTGCCCTTCGCCCTCTGGGACCTGGCCTTCTGGCGGATCATCGGCGGCTTCGCCATCGGCATGGCCTCCGTCATCGGCCCCGCCTACATCGCCGAGGTCGCCCCCGCCGCCTACCGCGGCCGCCTCGGCTCCTTCCAGCAGGCCGCGATCGTCATCGGCATCGCCATCTCCCAGCTGGTCAACTACGGCATCCTCCAGCTCGCCGACGGCGACCAGCGCGGCGAGATCGGCGGCCTGGAAGCCTGGCAGTGGATGCTCGGCGTGATGGTCGTCCCCGCGCTCCTCTACGGCATGCTGTCCTTCGCGATCCCCGAGTCCCCGCGCTTCCTCATCTCCGTCGGGAGGATCGACCGCGCCAAGGAGGTCCTGGCCGAGGTCGAGGGCAAGGGCGTCGACCTCGACCACCGCGTCGACGAGATCGACCGGGCCATGCGCAGCGAGCACAAGTCCACCTTCCGCGACCTGCTCGTCGCCGGAAGCAGGTTCCGGCTGCTGCCCATCGTCTGGGTCGGCATCGGGCTCTCGGTCTTCCAGCAGCTCGTCGGCATCAACGTCGCGTTCTACTACTCGTCGACCCTCTGGCAGTCCGTCGGCATCGACCCATCCAGCTCGTTCTTCTACTCGTTCACCACGTCGATCATCAACATCATCGGCACCGTGATCGCGATGGTCCTGGTCGACCGCGTCGGCCGGAAGCCGCTCGCCCTCGTCGGCTCCGTCGGCATGGCGATCGCCCTCGCCGTCGAGGCATGGGCCTTCTCCGCCGACCTCGTCGACGGCAAGCTGCCCGAGACCCAGGGCGTCGTGGCGCTCGTCGCCGCCCATGTCTTCGTGCTCTTCTTCGCCCTCTCGTGGGGCGTGGTCGTCTGGGTCTTCCTGGGCGAGATGTTCCCCAACCGGATCCGCGCCGCCGCCCTCGGCGTCGCCGCCTCCGCCCAGTGGATCGCCAACTGGGCCATCACCGCCAGCTTCCCGTCCCTCTCGGACTGGAACCTCTCCGGCACCTACATCATCTACACGTTCTTCGCCGTGCTCTCGATCCCCTTCGTGCTCCGGTACGTCAAGGAGACCAAGGGCAAGGCGTTGGAGGAGATGGGCTAACCCCCCGCTGCCCCTCTCCTCACGACGACTGCCCCGGCCGAGGTCTCACGCCTTCAGCCGGGGCAGTACGTCGTCGCAGAACAGCCGCAGGCTCCGCCACCCCTCCTCGACCGGCATCCCGCCGCACAGCGGATGCAGCACGAGACTCTCCAGGCCGAGCGACCGGCACTCCTCCGGGGTGACGACCCGGTAGACCCCCTCCGCCCGCAGCTCCGCCACCGTCGTCGCCGAGGACCGCACCGCCGAGCGGATGTCCTTCGACTGCCAGGAGGCGTACGTCCGCGCCTCGTGGAGGAAGTGCTCCCCGTACTCCGCCCAGGTCAGGTCCGGATCCTCCGACAGATGCAGCAGCGGGGTCTCCTCGGCCGGCATCATCGTCCAGCCCTCCGTGCCGTACTCCGCACACCGCTCCCGGTAGTAGGCGTCCAGCTCCGGCAGGTGCGCGCTCGGGAAGAACGGCAGTCCCAGCCGCGCCGCCCGCCGCGCCGCCGCCCGCGACGACCCGCCGACCAGCAGCAGCGGATGCGGCCGGGTGAAGGGGCGCGGGGTGACCCGTACCGTACGGCCCCGATACGTGAACGGCTCGCCGGTCCAGGCCGCGAGCAGCGTCTCCAGGAGCTCGTCCTGGAGCTTGCCGCGCCGTCCCCAGTCGACTCCGCGCTCCTCGTACTCCTCCGGCCGGTAGCCGATCCCCGCCACCGTCACCAGCCGGCCGCCGCTGAGCAGGTCGAGGACCGCGATGTCCTCGGCCAGGCGCAGCGGGTCGTGCAGCGGGCCGATGATCGCCGAGACGGTGACCGCGATCCTGCGCGTCGCGCCGAAGACCGCGCCGGCGAAGGCGAAGGGGGAGGGGAGCCAGTTGTTCTCGACCCCGTGGTGCTCCTCGGTCTGCACGGTGTCGACGCCGTGCTCGTCGGCGTAGGCGGCCATGGCGAGGGCGGCCCGGTAGCGCTCCGAGAGGGAGTCCGGGGTGGGGCGGGGATCGACGAGGTTGAACCGTACGACGCCGAACGGCATGGGAAGTCCCCCTTCGCGGGTACGCGGAAGGGGGACGTTAGCTGACGTAGCGTCAGATGGAAACGGTCTCGCGCACCTCGGCGGGCGCCACCGCCGCCCTCTCCGGGGTCCTCGGCAGCACCGCGTACAGCACGCCCGCGACCACGATCGTCGCCGCCCAGCCCAGACCGTTCTCACCGATCCACGAGGAGGCGAGCGGGCCCGAGAACCAGTCGACCTTGGTGAACAGCAGTCCCACGAGCAGGGCCACGGCCCACGCCGTCATCGCCTGCCAGGCGAAACCGCCCCGGTACCAGTAGGCACTGGTCCGGGTGGTGTCCATCAGCGCCGTCGCGTCGTACTCCCGGCGGCGCAGCATGTCCACGCCGAAGACCCCGATCCACGCCGAGAACGCCACCGCGAGCAGCGTCAGGAACGAGATGAACGAGCCGATGAAGCTGGTCGCCACCACCATCAGGAGGAAGCCGAAGACCAGGCTGATCACGGCGTTCACGCTGACCGCCGCCGCCCGCGACACCTTGATGCCCAGGGTCTGCGCCGTGAACCCGGCCGAGTACATCGACATCGAGTTGATCAGCAGCATCCCGAGCAGGGCGATCACCAGGTACGGCACCGAGATCCACATCGGCAGCAGCTCGCCGATGAAGGAGACCGGGTCCTGCGCCGACGCCAGGTCCGGCGTGGACACCGCCATCACGGCGCCCATCAGCACCATCGGCAGGACCACGATCCCGGCGCCGCCGACCGTCGACCCGACCACCGCCCGCGAGGAGGCCGTACGGGGCAGGTAGCGGGTGAAGTCGGGGCCCGACGGCACCCAGCTGATGCCGCCCGCCGCGATCGTGCCGATGCCCGCGACCATCATGGCCGTCGAGCCGGCCGGCTTGTCGAAGACCGCCGACCAGTCGGTGTCCGCGACCAGATAGGCCAGGACGAGGACCGAGAAGGCGCCGAAGAGGTACGTGGACCACTTGCTGCACACCCGCAGCGCGTTGATCCCGAGCCCCGAGACGAGGAACGTGCAGGTGACGAAGAGCAGCAGCGTCACCACGATGAGAAGCGTGTTCGACTGCACGCCGAAGAGCAGGTCGAGCACGGTCAGCACCGCGTACGCCCCGGTCACCGCGTTGATGGTCTCCCAGCCCCAGCGGGCCACCCAGATCAGCGCACCGGGAAAGAGGTTTCCGCGCTGACCGAACACGGCACGCGACAGCGCCATGCCCGGCGCCCCGCCCCGCTTCCCCGCGAGCGAGATCACCCCGGTGATCCCGTACGACAGGACCGGCGCGGCGACCGCCACCGCCAGTACCTGCCAGAAGTTCAGACCGTTGAAGACGATCAGACCGGCACCCATCGTGAGCAGCAGCACACTGATGTTGGCCGCGACCCAGGTCGGGAAGAGCTCGCGGACCCGACCGGTCCGCTCGGCGTCGGGGACGGGTTCGAGACCGCGGGTCTCCATGGCGCCGTCGAGCGTCGCGCCTTCGGCTTCGGAGGCGTGGGGCATGGGGGTACTCCGTACGGATGTGGGGGGAGCCACCCAGCGTACGTGCTCCTGCTCCGGTCCCTTCTTGGCCGATACTGGTCAGGTTATGGAACTCATCCTTGCTGTAGTCATCGCTCTGGTCGTCGCGGTCGCCGTGACGAGCGGGCTCGTGATCAGCGGTCGCAAGAAGAAGCAGCTGCCGCCGGCCGAGCCGCCGTCCACCACGCCGACCATCACCGCTCCGCCCGCCGAACCGCACGTCGGCGAGGAGGCGGAGACGCCGCGGGAGGAACCACGCCGCACGGTCGAGGAGGTCGAACTCCCCGCCGAGGAGGCCGCCGAGACGCCGGCCGCCGTCGAGGCCCCCGCCGTCACCGAGCCCGAGGCCCCCGAGATCGAGGTCCCGGAGCCCACCGCCGGCCGTCTCGTACGGCTCCGGGCCCGCCTCGCCCGCTCCCAGAACTCGCTCGGCAAGGGGCTGCTGACGCTCCTGTCCCGCGAGCACCTCGACGAGGACACCTGGGAGGAGATCGAGGAGACCCTCCTCACCGCCGACGTCGGCGTCGCCCCCACCCAGGAGCTCGTCGACCGGCTGCGCGAGCGGGTCAAGGTGCTCGGCACCCGCACCCCGGACGAGCTGCGCGGCCTGCTCCGCGAGGAGCTCGTCGCCCTGCTCGGCCCCGACCTCGACCGCACGGTGCACACCGAGAGCCCCGCGGACGTCCCGGGCGTCGTCATGGTCGTCGGCGTCAACGGCACCGGCAAGACCACCACCACCGGCAAGCTGGCCCGCGTCCTCGTCGCCGACGGCAAGTCCGTCGTCCTCGGCGCCGCGGACACCTTCCGCGCCGCCGCCGCCGACCAGCTCCAGACCTGGGGCGAGCGCGTCGGCGCCCGCACCGTGCGCGGGCCGGAGGGCGGCGACCCGGCGTCGATCGCCTTCGACGCGGTCAAGGAGGGCATCGCCGAGGGCGCCGACGTCGTCCTCATCGACACCGCCGGCCGGCTCCACACCAAGACCGGCCTCATGGACGAGCTCGGCAAGGTCAAGCGGGTCGTCGAGAAGCACGGCCCGCTCGACGAGATCCTCCTCGTCCTCGACGCCACCACCGGCCAGAACGGCCTCATCCAGGCCCGGGTCTTCGCCGAGGTCGTCGACATCACCGGCATCGTGCTGACCAAGCTCGACGGCACCGCCAAGGGCGGCATCGTCGTCGCCGTCCAGCGTGAGCTGGGCGTCCCGGTCAAGCTGGTCGGCCTGGGCGAGGGCCCGGACGACCTGGCCCCGTTCGAGCCGGGCGCGTTCGTCGACGCCCTGATCGGCGACTGACCGGGTTCCGCACCACATGTGAGGGCCCCCGCCATCTCGTGGCGGGGGCCCTCACGCGTACCGGGTCCGGGCGCGCTCGCGGCGACTCCGGGTCAGGAGTGCCGGAAGTGCGTCCGGTGACAGATGTACGCCAGCGTGCCGAGCAGCAGCCGCGCCTGCGGCGGCGCACCCGCCGTGTCCAGCGTCGGCGGCCGCAGCCAGCGCACCGGCCCCAGCCCGCCCAGGTCCGACGGGGGAGCGGTGATGTGGCTGCCCGGCCCCAGACAGTGCAGGTCCAGATCGGCGTCGTCCCAGCCCATCCGGTACAGCAGCTGGGGCAGCTCGGCCGCCGCGCCCGGCGCCACGAAGAACCGCGCCCGGCCGGTCGGGGTCGCGCACACCGGGCCCAGCGGCAGCCCCATGCGCTCCAGGCGCACCAGCGCCCGACGGCCCGCCGCCTCGGCGACCTCGATCACGTCGAAGGCCCGGCCCACGGGCAGCAGCAGCGCCGCGCCCGGGTACGCGGACCACGCCTTCGCGGCGTCGTCGAGCCCGGCGCCCGCCGGGACCGGTTCCGCGTAGGAGAGGGGGTGCGCGCCCGGGGCGGAGCACGCCCGGTCGCCGCAGGAGCACTGGCCGGAGACGGCCCGCGCTCCGGGGGCCACGTCCCAGCCCCACAGTCCTGTGTACTCCGCCACCGCTGTGCACTCCGTGGTGCGTACGCGGCGGCGTGCGCCGGACCGCATCTCACGAATGCCGCCGATCGTGAAACCCATGCCCCCTCCAACGGGTCGAGCGCGCCGGTGGTTACGACCCGGAGCACCGTCGTCACCCTTCGTCACTCTCCGTCGCCCAGTGTGGCGTGCGGTCGTGCGCGGGGTGGTGCGGACCGCTGCGCGCGCCTCTCCGCGCATCCGTCCACTGACTCCGGTTCGTCGCATGTCAAGTGAATCGCGTTCCACGGTCGGCGAGTTCCCCCGAAGGGGTGGCGAATGGTGGCGTTTCTTGAATCGCCCTCGTAGAGGGGTGATCGTAGGGTTACTTTCGGTACTCGAACCCCCCGGGGCCACTCGCGCGCGGGTATGCCGGAGGCAACCCGGTTTCCAGTTCGAAGGAGAGCGAACGCCGGACGGGTGCCGCGAGACACGGCATTCTGATAGGGCTTCGCACGACAGGCAATCAGGTGGATGGGGGCGTTCCAGTGGGCGGCAACGGCGCAGACGGTACGACTGCCGGCAAGCGCCCGAACGAGCAGCTGGGCTCGTGGTTCGTGCGCAGCGGCTGGTCCAAGGGCGAACTCGCGCGGCAGGTGAACCGCCGTGCGCGCCAGATGGGCGCGCACCACATCTCCACCGACACCTCCCGCGTGCGCCGCTGGCTCGACGGCGAGCAGCCGCGCGAACCCATCCCGCGGATCCTCTCCGAGCTGTTCTCCGAGCGCTTCGGCTCCGTCGTCGCCGTCGAGGACCTCGGCCTGCGCACCGCCCACCAGTCGCCGTCCGTCTCCGGCGTCGACCTGCCCTGGGCCGGGCCGCAGACCGTCGCCCTGCTCAGCGAGTTCTCCCGCAGCGACCTCATGCTCGCCCGCCGCGGCTTCCTCGGCTCGTCGCTCTCGCTCGCCGCCGGACCCGCCCTCATCGAACCGATGCAGCGCTGGCTCGTCCCCACCCCCGCCGGCGACGTCGAGCGTCCCGACCCCCTCGCCGACGCCCGCCGCCCCAACCGGCTCTCCGAGATCGAACTCGACCTCCTGGAGTCCACCACCGCCATGTTCCGCAAGTGGGACGCCCAGTGCGGCGGCGGACTGCGCCGCAAGGCCGTCGTCGGACAGCTCCACGAGGTCACCGACCTCCTCCAGGAGCCCCACCCCGCCGCCACCGCCAGGCGCCTCTTCACCTGCGCCGCGGAACTCGCCGAACTCGCCGGCTGGATGAGCTACGACGTGGGCCTCCAGCCCACCGCCCAGAAGTACTTCGTGCTCGCCCTGCACGCCGCCAAGGAAGCCGGCGACAAGCCCCTCGGCTCGTACGTCCTCTCCTCCATGAGCCGCCAGATGATCCACCTCGGCCGGCCCGACGACGCCCTCGAACTCATCCACCTCGCCCAGTACGGCAGTCGAGACTGCGCCACCGCCCGCACCCAGGCCATGCTGTATGCGATGGAGGCCCGCGCCTACGCCAACATGGGCCAGCCCTCCAAGTGCAAGCGGGCCGTCCGGATGGCCGAGGACACCTTCGCCGACGTCGGCCTCGACGGCGAGCCCGAGCCCGACTGGATCGGCTTCTTCTCCGAGGCCGAACTGAACGGCGAGAACTCCCACTCCTACCGGGACCTCGCCTACGTCGCCGGCCGCTCACCGACCTACGCCTCGCTCGCCGAGCCCGTCATGGAGCGGGCCGTCGAGCTCTTCGAGAAGGACCCCGACCACCAGCGGTCGTACGCGCTCAACCTCATCGGCATGGCCACCGTCCACCTCCTCCAGCGCGAGCCCGAGCAGTCCGTCGTCCTCGCCGAGAAGGCCCTCGGGGTCGCCCGCAGCATCCGCTCCGAGCGGGTCAACACCCGGCTCCGCAAGACCGTCGACCACGCCGCCCGCAACTACAGCGACGTCGCCGAGGTCGTCCACCTCACCGACCGGCTCACCCAGCTCCTCCCCGAGGCCGCCGAAGCGGTCTGACCCGGCCCCGCAGGCCCCCCGTACGCCGGCCGCGCCGGACGTCCCGTACTGCCCGACTCGGCTCCCCCGCCGCAAGGTCACACGGACGCCCGACGCGGCCGGTCCGCTTCCCCCGGAGGCGTACGGACGCCACCGCGCCGCGACACGGCCGTTCACGACCACGTAACACGCCCCCCTCCTTCGTCACTGGGCCGAAACATCGAGCGGCATCGACGGAAACCGCGCTGCGCGAATCTCTGGCCCATAACCGGCCACGCCCCTCACGGCCGGCCGCTCCCCGGCCCCGCCCCGCACAGGCCGCATTCGACGACGAGGAGACGCCGATGGCACCAGCCATCACGACCCTGGCAGCAGACGCCCCCGAGCTGTCCGCCGCCAACACCGGGTTCATGCTCATCTGCTCCGCCCTGGTCATGCTGATGACCCCGGCACTCGCCTTCTTCTACGGAGGCATGGTCCGCGTCAAGTCCACCCTCAACATGCTGATGATGAGCTTCATCAGCCTCGGGATCGTCACGATCCTGTGGGTGCTCTACGGCTTCAGCATCGCCTTCGGCACCGACTCCGGATCGCTCATCGGCTGGTCCTCCGAGTACGTCGGCCTCAGCGGCATCGGCATCACCGAGCTCTGGGACGGCTACACCATCCCGGTCTACGTCTTCGCCGTCTTCCAGCTGATGTTCGCGATCATCACGCCCGCGCTCATCAGCGGCGCCCTCGCCGACCGCGTCAAGTTCACCGCTTGGGCGCTCTTCATCACCCTCTGGGTCACGATCGTCTACTTCCCCGTCGCCCACTGGGTCTGGGGCTCCGGCGGCTGGCTCTTCGAGATGGGCGTCATCGACTTCGCCGGCGGCACGGCCGTCCACATCAACGCCGGTGCCGCCGCCCTCGGCGTCATCCTCGTCATCGGCAAGCGCGTCGGCTTCAAGAAGGACCCGATGCGCCCGCACAGCCTCCCGCTGGTCATGCTCGGCGCCGGTCTCCTCTGGTTCGGCTGGTTCGGCTTCAACGCCGGCTCCTGGCTCGGCAACGACGACGGCGTCGGCGCCGTGATGTTCGTCAACACCCAGGTCGCCACCGCCGCCGCCATGCTCGCCTGGCTCGCCTACGAGAAGATCCGCCACGGCTCCTTCACCACCCTCGGCGCCGCCTCCGGCGCGGTCGCCGGACTCGTCGCCATCACCCCGTCCGGCGGCGCCGTCAGCCCGCTCGGCGCGATCGCCGTCGGCGCCATCGCCGGCCTGCTCTGCGCCATGGCCGTCGGCCTCAAGTACAAGTTCGGCTACGACGACTCCCTCGACGTCGTCGGCGTCCACCTCGTCGGCGGAGTCGTCGGCTCCCTCCTCGTCGGATTCTTCGCCACCGGCGGCGTCCAGTCCGACGCCAAGGGCCTCTTCTACGGCGGCGGCCTGGAGCAGCTCGGCAAGCAGGCGGTCGGCGTCTTCGCGGTCCTCGCCTACTCTCTGATCGTCTCCGCGGTCCTCGCGCTCCTCATCGACAAGACGATGGGGATGCGGGTCGACGAGGACGACGAGGTCTCCGGCATCGACCAGGTCGAGCACGCCGAGACCGCGTACGACTTCAGCGGAGCCGGCGGCGGCGCGTCCTCGCGCTCCACCGCCGCCCCCGCCCCGGCCGTCACGGAGAACAAGAAGGTGGACGTATGAAGCTCATCACCGCGGTCGTGAAGCCGCACCGGCTCGACGAGATCAAGGAGGCCCTCCAGGCGTTCGGCGTCCACGGCCTCACGGTCACCGAGGCCAGCGGCTACGGCCGCCAGCGCGGCCACACCGAGGTCTACCGCGGCGCCGAGTACACCGTCGACCTCGTCCCCAAGATCCGCATCGAGGTCCTCGTCGAGGACGACGACGCCGAACAGCTCATCGACGTCGTCGTCAAGGCCGCCCGAACCGGCAAGATCGGAGACGGCAAGGTGTGGAGCGTGCCGGTCGAGACCGCCGTACGGGTCCGCACCGGCGAACGCGGTCCGGACGCACTGTAAGCACACGTGAGGAGCCGCCGGGTGACGAGCCTCGAAGCGAGTGAAGAGACCGAAGATTCGGGACCCGGCGGTTACGCGGCGGCCCGGCTGCTCCTTCTCCACGAGAAGGAGCGGTCCGGGCCGCCGCGCCGTACCGCCCTCGCCCGGCTCACCGACGAATGGCTGGCCGGCCTCTTCGCCGCCGCCGCGCCACCCCGTGGAATCGCCCTCGTCGCCGTCGGCGGCTACGGCCGCGCCGAACTCTCCCCGCGCAGCGACCTCGACCTCCTCCTCCTCCACGACGGCAGCGCCGACAAGGCCGCCGTCGCCGCCCTCGCCGACCGGATCTGGTACCCCGTCTGGGACCTGGGCCTCGCCCTCGACCACTCCGTCCGCACCCCCGCCGAAGCCCGCACCACCGCCGGCGAGGACCTCAAGGTCCAGCTCGGCCTCCTCGACGCCCGGACCGTGGCCGGCGACGCCGGACTCGTCGCCGCCCTGCGCACCACCGTCCTCGCCGACTGGCGCAACCAGGCCCCCCGGCGCCTCCCCGAACTCGACGAACTGTGCCGGGAGCGGGCCGAACGCACAGGGGAGCTGCAGTACCTCCTCGAACCCGACCTCAAGGAGGCCCGCGGCGGCCTCCGCGACGCCCAGGCCCTCCGCGCCGTCGCCGCCTCCTGGCTCGCCGACGCCCCCCGCGAGGGCCTCGACGAAGCCCGCCGCCGCCTCCTCGACGCCCGCGACGCCCTCCACCTGGCCACCGGACGGGCCACCGACCGGCTCGCCCTCCAGGAACAGGACGCCGTTGCCGCCGAACTCGGCCTCCTCGACGCCGACACCCTGCTCCGCCAGGTGTACGAGGCCGCCCGGACCATCTCGTACGCCACCGACGTCACCTGGCGCGAGGTCAACCGGGTCCTCAAGGCACGCTCCGCCCGCCCCCGGCTGCGCGGCCTCCTCGGCGGCCGCGGCGCGGCCGGCCGCACCGGCGGCGGAAAGCCGCCCGTCGAACGTACCCCGCTCGCCGAGGGCGTCGTCGAGATGGACGGCGAGGCCGTCCTCGCCCTCAGCGCCCGGCCCGAACGCGACCCTGTCCTGCCGCTGCGGGCCGCCGCCGCGGCCGCCCAGTCCGCCCTGCCGATCTCCCTGCACGCCGTCCGCCGCCTCGCCGCGGCAGCCAAACCCCTCCCCGTGCCCTGGCCCGCCGAGGCGCGCGAGGAACTCGTCACCCTCCTCGGCGCCGGCGAGGCGACCGTCCCCGTCTGGGAGGCCCTGGAGGCCGAGGGACTCGTCACCCTGCTGCTCCCCGACTGGGAACGCGTCCGCTGCCGGCCCCAGCGCAACCCCGTCCACACCTGGACCGTCGACCGCCACCTCGTCGAGACCGCCGTACGCGCCTCCTCCCTCACCCGCCGCGTCGGCCGCCCCGACCTCCTCCTCGTCGCCGCGCTCCTCCACGACATCGGCAAGGGCTGGCCCGGCGACCACTCCGTCGCCGGCGAGACCATCGCCCGCGACGTCGCCACCCGCATCGGCTTCGACCGCACCGACGTCGGCGTCATCGCCACCGCCGTCCGCCACCACCTCCTCCTTGTGGAGACCGCCACCCGCCGCGACCTCGACGACCCCGCCACCGTCCAGTCCGTCGCCCAGGCCGTCGGCACCCTCGGTACCCTCGAACTCCTGCACGCCCTCACCGAGGCCGACGCCCTCGCCACCGGCCCCGCCGCCTGGTCGTCCTGGCGCGCCTCACTCGTCGCGGACCTGGTCAAACGCGTCGCCGGCGTCCTCGCCGGCGAGACCCCGCCCGACCCCGAGGCCGCCGCGCCCAGCGCCGATCAGGAACGCCTCGCCATCGAGGCCCTCCGCACCGGCGAACCCGTCCTCGCCCTGCGCACCGAACCGGTCGCCGCCGAGCCCGAGGAACCCGAGCCCGTCGGCGTCGAACTCCTCATCGCCCTGCCCGACCAGCCCGGCGTCCTGCCCGCCGTCGCCGGCGTCCTCGCCCTCCACCGCCTCACCGTCCGCGCCGCCGACCTCAGGGCGGTGGAACTCCCCACCGCCCTCGGCTCCGGCTCCGTCCTCGTCCTCGACTGGCGCGTCGCCGCCGAGTACGGCTCCCTGCCCGAGGCGGCCCGGCTCCGCGCCGACCTCGTCCGCGCCCTCGACGGCACCCTGGACGTCCCCGCCCGCCTCGCCGAACGCGACGCCGCCTACCCGCGCCGGCGCGGCCTCACCGCCCCGCCGCCCCGCGTCACCGTCGCCGCCGCCGACTCCCGCCTCGCCACCGTCATCGAGGTCCGCGCCCAGGACGCGCCCGGCCTCCTCCACCGCGTCGGCCGCGCCCTGGAGGGCGCTGCCGTCCGGGTGCGCAGCGCCCATGTCTCCACCCTCGGCGCCAACGCCGTCGACACCCTCTACGTCACCCGCCCCGACGGTTCCCTGCTGCCCGACGAGGAAGCGGTGGACCTGGCCCGCGCCCTGGAGGCGGCGCTGCGGTGACCGCCGCCCCATGGCAGGGGTCGCGCCCCTGCCGGTCCAATTCGACCGGCAAGGGCGGTCGTGTCCTGGGGCCGGATACCCTGGGTGGCGACCATCCCGCCCCGACCCGAGGATCGCGACCACCGTGTTCGATACGCTTTCCGACCGCCTCAGCGCGACTTTCAAGTCCCTCCGGGGCAAAGGCCGCCTCTCCGAGCAGGACATCGACAGCGCGGCCCGGGAAATCCGTATCGCCCTTCTCGAGGCCGATGTCGCCCTGCCGGTCGTCCGCGCGTTCATCAAGAACGTCAAGGAGAGGTCTCTCGGCGCCGAGGTCTCCAAGGCGCTGAACCCCAGCCAGCAGGTCATCAAGGTCGTCAACGAAGAGTTGATCTCGATCCTGGGCGGCGAGACCCGCCGTCTGCGGTTCGCGAAGACCGCGCCGACCGTGATCATGCTGGCCGGTCTCCAGGGTGCCGGTAAGACGACGCTCGCCGGAAAGCTCGGCGTCTGGCTGAAGAGCCAGGGGCACTCGCCGCTGCTCGTCGCGTGCGACCTCCAGCGCCCGAACGCCGTCACGCAGCTCTCCGTCGTCGCCGACCGCGCGGGCGTGGCCTTCTACGGCCCGCAGCCGGGCAACGGCGTCGGCGACCCGGTCCAGGTCGCGAAGGACTCGATCGAGTACGCGCGGACCAAGATGTACGACGTCGTGATCGTCGACACCGCAGGCCGCCTCGGCATCGACCAGGAGCTGATGCAGCAGGCCGCGGACATCCGCGACGCCGTCAGCCCCGACGAGGTCCTGTTCGTCGTCGACGCCATGATCGGCCAGGACGCGGTCAACACCGCCGAGGCGTTCCGCGACGGCGTCGGCTTCGACGGCGTCGTGCTCTCGAAGCTCGACGGCGACGCCCGCGGTGGTGCCGCGCTCTCCATCGCGCACGTCACCGGCAAGCAGATCATGTTCGCCTCCAACGGCGAGAAGCTCGACGACTTCGACGCGTTCCACCCGGACCGCATGGCGTCCCGCATTCTCGGCATGGGCGACATGCTGTCCCTCATCGAGAAGGCCCAGCAGACCTTCGACGAGGACGAGGCCGCCAAGATGGCGTCCAAGCTCGCGTCGAAGAAGGGCCAGGACTTCACCCTCGACGACTTCCTGGCGCAGATGGACCAGGTCCGCAAGATGGGCTCCATCTCCAAGCTCCTCGGCATGCTGCCCGGCATGGGCCAGATGAAGGAGCAGATCGCCAACATCGACGAGCGGGACGTCGACCGCATGGCCGCCATCATCAAGTCGATGACGCCGGGCGAGCGCCAGGACCCGACGATCATCAACGGCTCGCGCCGGGCCCGTATCGCCAAGGGCGCGGGCGCCGAGGTCAGCGCGGTCAAGGGCCTGGTCGAGCGGTTCTTCGAGGCCCGCAAGATGATGTCCCGCATGGCGCAGGGCGGCGGCATGCCGGGGATGCCGGGCATCCCGGGCATGGGCGGCGGCCCCGGCCGGCAGAAGAAGCAGATCAAGCAGGCCAAGGGCAAGCGCAAGAGCGGCAACCCGATGAAGCGGAAGGCCGAGGAGCAGGCCGCAGCCGAGCGCCGCGACCAGGCGCAGGCGGGCGGCGCGTTCGGTCTGCCGGCGGCGGGGCAGGCCCCCAAGGACTTCGAGCTCCCGGAGGAGTTCAAGAAGTTCATGGGCTGACGGTCCGTATGAAGAGGGGCCCGGGCGGTGCGAAACCGCCCCGGGCCCCTTCTCACCCCTCCGGACCGCCCGCGATGCCGGGTTCGTCCCGCTCTTCGATACTGGGGCCATTGCCGCCCCGAGGAGAGCCACGTGGCCAACCCCGTACCCCCGCGCGACCGGACCGATCAGCCCTGGCGCTCGGAAGGGGCCCCGCCACCCCCGTCGCCGAAGAAGCGGATGCCGGGAGGCTGGGGCAGCCTCATCCTCACCGCGCTCGTCGTGTACCTGCTGGCCAACATCGTCCTGTCGTTCTTCAACGACGGCGACGGGCCGACGATCTCGTACACCGAGTTCGACAAGCAGGTCGCGGCCGGGAACGTCACGAAGATCTACTCCAAGGGCGACGCGATCCAGGGGCAGCTGAAGAACAAGCAGCCCGTCCCCGACGGCAAGGGCGACTACACCAAGTTCACCACCCAGCGGCCGGCGTTCGCCGACGACGACCTGTGGGCGCAGCTCACCAAGCAGAACGTGGTCGTCACCGCCGAGCCGGTCGTCCAGGAGCGCAGCTTCCTCGCCAACCTCCTCATCTCGCTCGCCCCGATGCTGCTGCTCGTGGTGCTGTGGGTGTTCATCGCCCGCCGGATGAGCGCGGGCATGGGCGGTGCGGGCGGCGGCATGCTCGGCCGCAAGACCCCGCCCAAGCCGGTCGAGCTGGAGGGCGGCAAGCGGACCACCTTCGCCGACGTGGCCGGCATCGACGAGGTCGCGGGCGAGCTGAACGACGTCGTCGACTTCCTCAAGAACCCGCAGGCGTACCGCGAGATGGGCGCCAAGATGCCCCGCGGCGTACTCCTCGCCGGTCCTCCCGGCACCGGCAAGACCCTGCTGGCTCGGGCGGTGGCCGGCGAGGCGGGGGTGCCGTTCTTCTCGGCCTCGGCCTCCGGGTTCATCGAGATGATCGTGGGCGTCGGCGCCTCCCGGGTCCGGGAGCTGTTCGCCGAGGCCCGCAAGGTCGCGCCCGCGATCATCTTCATCGACGAGATCGACACCATCGGCCGGGCCCGCGGCGGCGGCTCGGGGATGGGCGGACACGACGAGCGCGAGCAGACCCTCAACCAGATCCTCACCGAGATGGACGGCTTCACCGGCTCCGAGGGCGTCATCGTGCTCGCCGCGACCAACCGCGCCGACGTCCTGGACCCCGCCCTCACCCGGCCGGGCCGCTTCGACCGGATCGTCCACGTCAACCCGCCCGACCGGGACGGCCGCGAGGCCATCCTCAGGATCCACACGCGGGAGATCCCGCTCGCCAAGGACGTCGACCTGGAGCACGTGGCCCGGACGACCCCGGGCATGACCGGCGCCGAGCTCGCGAACCTCGCCAACGAGGCCGCCCTCCTCGCGGTCAAGCGCGAGCAGCGGGCGGTCACGCGGTCCGATCTCTCCGACGCCCTGGAGAAGGTCCAGCTCGGCGCGGAACGGCCGCTGGTGATGCCGGCGGAGGAGCGGCGCCGGACCGCGTACCACGAGAGCGGCCACGCCCTGCTCGGCATGCTCCAGCCGGGCGCCGACCCGGTCCGCAAGATCACCATCGTGCCGCGCGGCCGGGCCCTCGGCGTCACCCTCTCGACCCCCGACGCCGACAGGTACGCCTACACCGAGGACTACCTGCGGGGCCGGATCATCGGCGCCCTCGGCGGCATGGCGGCCGAGCAGGTCGTCTTCGGCGTCATCACCACCGGCGCCGAGAGCGACCTCGAACAGGTCACCAACATCGCGCGGGGCATGGCGGGGCGCTGGGGCATGAGCGAGCGCGTCGGCCGTCTCACGGCCATCCCGAGCGACGCCCAGCAGGCGTACGGGCTGTCGGCGGCCCCCGCGACCCTCGACACCGTCGACGAGGAGATGCGCCGCATCGTCGACGAGTGCTACGAGAGCGCGGTACGGCAGCTCCGCGAGAACCGCGACAAGCTCGACGCCCTGGCCGCCGCCCTCCTCGCGAACGAGACCCTGGAGGAGGAGGCGGCCTACCGCGCCGCCGGCATCGTCCGGGCGGGCAAGGACTACACCTGACGGCGCCTGCTCCGGTCCGGGCGGGGTGGACGACTCCTGACGCCCGGGCCGGCCCGGGGTGGCGTGGCCGCGGCCCGGCGCCGCCCGGTCGGCCCGGGGTGGCGGCTACGGCACGCGGGCCACGACGTACCGGAAGACGTTCGGCATCCAGACCGTCCCGTCCGCGCGCACGTACGGCGCGAGCGCCTCCTCGATCTCCTTCTCGACCTGCGAGAGGTCGGTCGCCCGCACGGCCTCGTCGAAGGCGCCCGTGGAGAGCAGCCCGCGCACCGCGCTGCCCTCGTTCGCGTACCCGAAGGGGCAGGCCACCCGGCCCGTGCCGACCGGTCGCAGCCCCGCGCCGGCCACCAGTCGGTCCAGGTCCGCCCTGACCCCCGGCAGGCGGTCCGCCAGCCGCGCCGCGACCCGCAGCACCGGCTCCGTGGCGCACCGCTCCGGCGGTCCCCACCCGCCGAGCACGACGGCCGAGCCCGGTTGCGCCGAACGGGTGAGCGCCGTGAGCTCCGGGAGGGAGCCGTCCTTCGCGTGGAAGGCCGTGAACACGTCGTATGGGAGCTCCTCGGGCATCCCTTCCGTGACGACGACGTCCTGCGGCAGCCGCTCCCTGGCGAGCTCCACGCGCGCGTGGTCCCGGTCCACGCCGGCCACCCGCGCGCCCCTCGACGCCGCCATCAGCAGCGCCAGGCCGGAGCCGCAGCCGAGGCCGAGGACCCGGGATCCGGCGCCGACGCCGAGGCGCTCGTACACCGCCTCGTAGAGCGGGACGAGCATGCGTTCCTGGATCTCGGCCCAGTCGCGCGCGGGGTGGTGCGGGACGAGCGTAGGTGTCATGGAAAGAGCCCCAATCCGTGCCTGGACGACAGCCCCCCGTAGTCAGGGAACTGCGCATCACGGGCCGCGTCCAGTGCTCGCGCCGGACCGATCGGCCCGGGGGGAGGGGTGGTGCCGGGCACCACGCCCGGACCCGGTAATGTCCCTGCAACACGGCTCGGCCGTACCGGTCCCGGCTCAGGCCCCGGCCCGGGGGCCCCTTTCAGGGGGCGCGCGTAGCTCGGCTACGCGCCGGGGCGTATGCGCTACTACGCACCAGCTTGACGCCCCCTGCGCGGCTTCTCCGCAGATCGGCGCACTGGCCCTCGTCAGGACGCATCAACGGCAACTGACGGGTACGTGCAAAATATTTGGGTTGCCCCGGAATGGAACCCGGGGGCACTTCGGCTCGTTGTACGCGACGTGAGCACGACACCACCTGTTCTCGCCGCAGAGCTGGCACAGGCGTGGGCCGACATTCAGCGGCACCACCCCGAGCTGCCCGATCTTGCCGCGCCCGAGTCCCTGATCGGAGAGTCCTCGTCCGCCTGTGGCGCCGAACTCTCCTTCGAACGACTGCTCCACGAGGCAGTCCACGGCATCGCCGCCGCCCGAGGGGTCCGCGACACCTCCCGCGCCGGCCGCTATCACAACCGCAGATTCCTCGCGATCGCCGAGGAGATGGGCCTGGACCACCCCGAGGAACCGCACGCGAGCAGCGGCTTCTCCCTGGTCACCCTCAACCCGGAGGCCCGGCGCCGCTACCGGCCGACCATCGAGCGGCTCCAGCGGGCCCTCAAGGCCCACACGGTCGCCACGGCCGCCGACACCAAGCGGTCCTTCCGCGGACCGGCCGCCCGGCACGGTTCCTCCGGCGGCGGCGTCCGCGTCAAGGCCGTCTGCGACTGCGGGCGGAACGTGCGCGTGGTGCCGTCCGTGCTGGCCCAGGCCCCGATCGTCTGCGGCGGCTGCGGCAAGCCCTTCCGGATTCCGGAGACGGTGGGCGCCGCCACCTGACCCGGCGGCGTGTGGCACAATGGCTAGCTGTACTCGACAGTCGCATAGGACCCCTCTCTCCTCCGGCTGACGCGTCCATCGGGCATCCGAGTACCGCAACCCCACGTGGCATCTCAAAGTGCCCAACCACGTCAAGACCAGGAGACACCACTCCAGTGGCAGTCAAGATCAAGCTCAAGCGCCTCGGTAAGATCCGCCAGCCGCACTACCGCATCGTCGTCGCCGACTCCCGCACCCGTCGGGACGGTCGCGCGATCGAGGAGATCGGCCTCTACCACCCGACGTACAACCCGTCGCGTATCGAGGTCGACTCCGAGCGTGCGCAGTACTGGCTGTCCGTCGGCGCCCAGCCGACCGAGCCGGTCCTCGCCATCCTGAAGCTCACCGGCGACTGGCAGAAGGCCAAGGGCCTCCCGGCCCCCGAGAAGGCGCTGCTCGTCCCCGCCACCAAGGAGGCGAAGCGCGCCTCGTTCGACGAGTTCGCGAAGACCCTCGAGGCCGGCGACGACAAGGGTGAGGCCATCACCCCGAAGGCCAAGAAGGCCGACAAGAAGGCTGACGAGGCCGAGGCCGCGTCGACCGAGTCGACCGAGGCCTGAGCATGCTCGAGGAGGCTCTCGAGCACCTCGTGAAGGGCATCGTCGACAACCCCGACGATGTGCAGGTCGCCTCGCGCAACCTGCGCCGCGGCCGCGTGCTCGAGGTCCGGGTGCACCCCGACGACCTCGGCAAGGTGATCGGCCGCAACGGCCGCACCGCGCGTGCGCTGCGTACCGTCGTGGGCGCCATCGGCGGCCGTGGCATCCGGGTCGACCTCGTCGACGTGGACCAGGTCAGCTGAGAAGTCGGCCGCATCGGTTGAATGATGTGCCGGCAACGGGCCGGGGAGGGCTTACGAGCCCGCCCCGGCCCGTTGTCGTTTTCGTCGTACGAGCTGTGTGACAGGAGAGTGTGGAGCAGTGCAGTTGGTAGTCGCGCGGATCGGCCGCGCCCACGGCATCAAGGGCGAGGTCACCGTCGAGGTGCGGACCGACGAGCCCGAGCTCAGGCTCGGCCCCGGCGCCGTCCTGCTCACCGACCCGGCCTCCGCCGGGCCGCTGACCATCGAGTCCGGCAAGGTCCACAGCGGCAAGCTGTTGCTGCGCTTCGAGGGCGTCCGCGACCGCAACGCCGCCGAGGCCCTGCGCAACACCCTCCTCATCGCCGAGATCGACCCCGAGGAACTGCCGGAGGAGGAGGACGAGTACTACGACCACCAGCTCATGGACCTCGACGTCGTCCTCGCCGACGGCACCGAGATCGGCCGGATCACCGAGATCTCCCACCTGCCGTCCCAGGACCTCTTCATCGTCGAGCGGCCCGACGGCACCGAGCTGATGATCCCCTTCGTGTCGTCGATCGTCACCGAGATCGACCTGGAGGAGCAGCGGGCCGTCATCGACCCGCCGCCCGGCCTGATCGACGACCGCGCCGAGATCGTCTCCTCCCGCGACGCCGAGCAGGGTGACGACGCATGAGGCTCGACGTCGTCACGATCTTCCCCGAGTACCTCGAACCGCTGAACGTCTCCCTCGTCGGGAAGGCCCGCGCCCGCGGACAGCTCGACGTCCACGTCCACGACCTGCGTGAATGGACGTACGACCGGCACAACACGGTCGACGACACCCCGTACGGCGGCGGCCCCGGCATGGTCATGAAGACCGACCCCTGGGGCGACGCGCTCGACCAGGCGCTCGCCGACGGCTACGAGGGCGGCGCCCACGGCCCGGTCCTCGTCGTCCCGACCCCCAGCGGCCGCCCCTTCACCCAGGAGCTCGCCGTCGAGCTCTCCGAGCGGCCCTGGCTGATCTTCACGCCGGCCCGCTACGAGGGCATCGACCGCCGCGTCATGGACGAGTACGCGACCCGCATGCCCGTCTACGAGGTCTCCATCGGCGACTACGTGCTCGCCGGCGGCGAGGCCGCCGTCCTCGTCGTCACCGAGGCCGTCGCCCGCCTCCTGCCCGGTGTCCTCGGCAACGCCGAGTCCCACCGCGACGACTCCTTCGCGCCCGGGGCCATGGCCAACCTCCTGGAGGGCCCCGTCTACACCAAGCCCCCCGAGTGGCGCGGCCGGGGCATCCCCGACGTCCTCCTCAGCGGGCACCACGGCAAGATCGCCCGCTGGCGCCGCGACGAGGCGTTCCGCCGCACCGCGGCCCACCGCCCCGACCTCATCGAACGCTGCGACCCCGCGGCCTTCGACAAGAAGGACCGCGAGATCCTCTCGATGATGGGGTGGGCGCCCGAGCCCGGCGGCCGATTTTGGCGCAGGCTCGAAGACGTGGAAGAATAGGCCGCTGTCGTCCGTCCGGCGTGCGCCCCTGCCACAGGGGGAACGACGCCGCACGAAGCGGACGACTCCCCGATTCACCTTCGAACGTACCGCTGATGACCTGTGGCATCAGCGAGGAAAGAGACCTCCATGGCCTCCCTGCTCGACCAGGTCAACGCGGCCGCGCTCCGCTCCGACCTCCCCGCCTTCCGCCCCGGCGACACCGTGAACGTCCACGTGCGCGTCATCGAAGGCAACCGCTCCCGCATCCAGCAGTTCAAGGGTGTCGTCATCCGCCGTCAGGGCTCGGGCGTCAGCGAGACCTTCACGGTCCGCAAGGTCTCGTTCTCCGTCGGCGTCGAGCGCACCTTCCCGGTGAACAGCCCGATCTTCGAGAAGATCGAGCTCGTGACCCGCGGTGACGTCCGTCGCGCCAAGCTCTACTTCCTGCGTGAGCTGCGCGGCAAGGCTGCCAAGATCAAGGAGAAGCGCGACCGCTGAGCTTCGGCTCCCGGCACGCTCGACGCTTCCGACTCCTCCCACAGGCAGGCCGGATAGGCTCTGCCAGCGATGGACACCGAAGCACAGCACCCGGAGCGCGACCCCTCTTCCGACACGGAGGAAGGGTCGCGCTCCGCGCGCGTTTCCGAGGCCCCCGCGCCCCGGCGGGACCCCGGGCACACGACGGCCCCCGAGCCCGGGCGGGACCCCGCTCCCGAGCCGCACCGGCGCGCGCCCTCGTGGCGGCGCACCGCCCTCGTCGGCGGCGCCTGCGTGGCCTTCCTGCTGCTCCTGAGCCACTTCGTGATGCAGCCCTTCCTCATCCCCAGCGGCTCCATGGAACCGACGCTCCAGGTCGGCGACCGGATCCTGGTCAACAAGCTGGCGTACCGTTTCGGCAGTGAGCCGCGCCGCGGTGACGTCGTCGTCTTCGACGGCACCGGCTCCTTCGTACGGGAGGAACCGGAGGTCAACCCGGTCAGCGGACTCCTGCGCGGCGCCGGGGCCGCCCTCGGGCTCGCGGAGCCCGCCGAGACCGACTTCGTGAAGCGGGTCGTCGGCACCGGCGGCGACCGGGTGGTCTGCTGCGACAAGAACGGCCGGATCACCGTCAACGGCGTCCCCGTCGAGGAGCGGTACGTGATGTTCGGCGACCAGCCGTCCAGCGTGGCCTTCGACATCGTCGTCCCTCCCGGCCGGCTCTGGGTCATGGGCGACCACCGCAGCCAGTCCAGCGACTCCCGCGACCACCTGGGCAACCCCGGCGGCGGGATGGTCCCCGTCGAGAAGGTCGTCGGACGCGCCGGCTGGATCGTGTGGCCCTTCGGCCGCTGGTCCGCCCTGCCCGCCACGGAGGCGTACGACGCCGTACCGGCCCCGACGGCCGGCGGACACGGGGCGGGGGCGCATGGGTAGCCGCGGCCGCCCCGCGCACGGCCCCGACGCAGGCCAGGGCGCGCCCCTGCCCGGCCGGGCCGAGCGGCGCAGGCTGGCCCGCAAGGTCAAGCGGCGCCGGCAGCGCTCCGCGATCCGGGAGATCCCGGTCCTGATCACGGTGGCCGTGCTCATCGCCCTCGTCCTCAAGACCTTCCTGGTCCAGGCGTTCGTCATCCCCTCCGGCTCGATGGAGCAGACGATCCGGATCGACGACCGCGTCCTGGTCGACAAGCTCACCCCGTGGTTCGGCTCCCGCCCGCAGCGCGGCGACGTCGTCGTCTTCAAGGACCCCGGGAGCTGGCTCCAGCAGGACACCGCGCCGCCCTCCGACGACCCGATCGGCGTCAAGCAGGCCAAGCAGGCCCTGACCTTCATCGGGCTGCTGCCCTCGGCCGACGAACGGGACCTCATCAAGCGGGTGATCGCCGTCGGCGGCGACACCGTCCGCTGCTGCGACAAGGACGGGCGGATCACCGTCAACGGCGTACCGCTGGACGAGCCGTACCTGCATCCGGGGAACCAGCCGTCCGAGATCCCCTTCGAGGTGAAGGTCCCGCAGGGCCGGATCTTCGTCCTCGGCGACCACCGCTCCGACTCGGCCGACTCGCGCTACCACCTGGACGAGGAGGGGCACGGCACGGTCTCCGAGGAGCAGGTCGTCGGGCGTGCCGTGGTGATCGCCTGGCCCTTCGGGCACTGGCGGCGCCTGGAGGAGCGGCAGACCTTCACCGCCGTACCGGACGCCCGTACGGGTTCCGCTACCGCGCTCGGTCTGTCGCATAGTGTGTCCCAGCGGAATCTGAACGGATTGCCCGGGCTCCCGACCCCTGCGGAACTTCTGCTCGTTATGGGAGTGGTGGGCCTGTCCCTGTTCCGGGGCAGGCGTTCGCACGGAGTGAGGAGTGGATGTGGGGGATTTGGCCGTCGGCGCACGATCCGGACACGATGAGCCCGAGAAGAGGGCCGACGAGGCCACCGGCGATGGTGTGACGGGTGACGACGTGACGGGTGACGGGGTGCCGCACGACGAAGCGGAGGACAGGCCCAAGGGCCCGAAGAAGCAGCGTTCCTTCTGGAAGGAACTGCCGCTCCTCGTCGGTATCGCCCTGGTACTCGCCCTGCTGATCAAGACCTTCCTGGTGCAGGCGTTCTCGATTCCCTCGGAATCGATGATGAACACCCTGCAGAAGGGCGACCGGGTCCTCGTCGACAAGCTGACCCCCTGGTTCGGCTCCGAGCCCGAGCGCGGCGAGGTCGTCGTCTTCCACGACCCGGGCGGCTGGCTGGAGGGCCAGCAGGCGCCCAAGCCCAACGTCGTGCAGAAGTTCCTCAGCTTCATCGGCCTCATGCCGTCCGCCGAGGAGAAGGACCTCATCAAGCGGGTCATCGCCGTCGGCGGTGACACCGTCTCCTGCAAGGAGGGCGGCAAGGTCGTCCTCAACGGCGTGGCGCTGGACGAGACCTCGTACCTCTACCCCGGCTCCGTGCCCTGCCAGGACTCCTTCGGCCCGATCAAGGTCCCCGAGGGCCGGATCTGGGTCATGGGCGACAACCGGCAGAACTCGCTGGACTCCCGCTTCCACCAGCAGCTGCCCGGTGGCGGCACCGTCTCCGACGACGAGGTCGTGGGCCGCGCCGTCGTCATCGCCTGGCCGGTGACCCGCTGGGCGACGCTTCCCGTCCCCGACATCTTCGACCAGCCGGCCCTCAACCAGGCCATGGCCGCCGCCCCCCTCGGCGCGGCCGGTCTGGCCGGAGCGCTCCCGCTGGTGCTGTGGCGCCGGAAGAAGCGCACCGCGGGGCATACCGCCGAGTAGCAACCCGCGGGTAGGGTGCCCCGGAACGTCGCCGGACCTCTGGGGTGCACATGAGCGGAAACAAAGGGACCCAGGGCGGCCGCGGCCGCCTCGGCAGCGTGCTGTCGGGGCTGGCCGTGGCCGTCGGCTGTCTGCTCTTCCTGGGCGGCTTCGTCGGGGGAGCGCTGATCTACCAGCCGTACAGCGTCCCCACCGACTCCATGACCCCGACCCTCGACGTCGGCTCCAAGATCCTCGCCCAGCGCATCGACGGCGCCGACGTGCGGCGCGGCGACGTCGTCGTCTTCACCGACCCGCTCTGGGGGAACTCGCCCATGGTCAAGCGGGTCGCCGCGGTGGGCGGCGACACCGTCGCCTGCTGCGACCGGGACGGGCGGCTCACCGTCGACGGCAGGCCCGTCGTCGAGCCGTACCTGAGGCCGGGACCCGGCGGCCGGACGCTCGCCTCGGGCCAGGAGTTCTCCGTGACCGTCCCGAAGGACAGCCTGTTCCTCCTCGGTGACGACCGGCACACCTCGCTGGACTCCCGTACCCACATCCAGGAAGCCGGACAGGGCTCGGTGCCCCGGTCCTCGGTCGTCGGCAGGGTCGACGCCGTCGTGTGGCCCGCCAAGGGCCTCCTGGAGCCGCCGAAGGGCTTCGCCGCCCTCCCGGGCGGCACCTCGACCCCGGGGCCGTTCCAGGCCCTCTTCACGGCGATCGTCGCCGGGTGTGTACTGATCCTCGCGGGAGCCGCGTACGGACCGGTGGCCCGGCTGGTGACCCGCCGGCCGGCCGGACAGCGGCAGGGGAAGCGGGAGAAGGTGGGCGTGTGACGGAGCGCGCGACGGGCGCGGAGCCGGAAGCCGGTGCCGGAGCCGGTGCCGGCTCGGCGGAGGGCGCCGGGTGGCGGCAGGTCGCGCGGGTCGTGCTCCTCGATGCCGACGACCGCATCCTCCTCATGCACGGATACGAGCCGGACGACCCGGCGGACACCTGGTGGTTCACGCCGGGCGGCGGCCTGGAGGGCGAGGAGACCCGGGAACAGGCGGCACTGCGCGAGCTCGCCGAGGAGACCGGCATCACCGACGTCGACCTGGGGCCCGTGCTCTGGAAGCGGCACTGCTCCTTCCCCTTCGACGGGCGACGCTGGGACCAGGACGAGTGGTACTACCTCGCCCGCACGCGCCGCACGGAGTCCTCGCCCCGGCCGCAGGCCCTCACGGAGCTGGAGACCCGCAGTCTCGCGGGCCTGAGATGGTGGACCTCCGCCGAACTGTCGGCGGCGCGTGAGACGGTGTACCCGACCAGGCTCGCCGAGTTGCTGCACAGGCTGCTCGACGAGGGGCCTCCGAGTGCACCGGTGGTTCTCGCCCCGGAAATCGTTTAGGGGCGCGCACGGCTGGCGCACAATAGGGGGACGCACGGCTGAAGGGGAACATGCCATGAGCGCCGAGGACCTCGAGAAGTACGAGACCGAGATGGAGCTGAAGCTCTACCGGGAGTACCGCGACGTCGTCGGGCTGTTCAAATACGTGATCGAGACCGAGCGGCGCTTCTACCTCACCAACGACTACGAGATGCAGGTGCACTCGGTCCAGGGCGAGGTCTTCTTCGAAGTCAGCATGGCCGACGCCTGGGTCTGGGACATGTACCGGCCGGCCAGGTTCGTCAAGCAGGTCCGCGTCCTGACCTTCAAGGACGTGAACATCGAGGAGCTCAACAAGAGCGACCTCGAACTCCCCGGAAGCTGAACCCCGGGCGGGAGCAACGGCTGAGCCCCTGGGGTGGCCCGGGGGACGGCCCTGGGGACTGCTCCGTGGAGGATCACTCCCAGGAGTGACCTGGTTCTCCACAGCCTCCGCGCCGTACACAGCGCCGCACGCGGTCCGGGCACCTCCGTCACATTCGTGGCGGAGGTGGTACCGCATGAACAAGACCCAAGCCCTCGGACGGTACGGAGAAGAGCTGGCGACCCGCCGGCTCCTCGCGGCCGGCATGCAGATCCTCGCCCGCAACTGGCGCTGCGGCCGCACCGGCGAGATCGACATCGTCGCCCGTGACGGCGACACCCTCGTCGTCTGCGAGGTCAAGACCCGGCGCGACGGCACCTACGAACACCCGATGGCCGCCGTCACACCCCGCAAGGCCGAGCGGCTCCGCCGCCTCGCCGCCTGCTGGGTCGACCGCAGCGGCGTACCGGCACCCGCCGGCGGCATCCGCATCGACCTCGTCGGCATCGTCCTGCCCCGCCGCGGCGGACCCGTCCTCAGCCACGCCCAGGGGGTGGCGTGATGGGATTCGCCCGCACCTGCTCCGTCGCCCTCGTCGGCGTCGAAGGCGTCGTCGTCGAGGTCCAGGCCGACCTCGAACCCGGCGTCGCGGCCTTCACCCTCGTCGGCCTCCCCGACAAGAGCCTCAGCGAAAGCCGGGACCGGGTCCGCGCCGCCGTCGTCAACTCGGGCGCCGAATGGCCCCAGAAGAAACTGACCGTCGGACTCAGCCCGGCCTCCGTCCCCAAGAGCGGCAGCGGATTCGACCTCGCCGTCGCGGCCGCGGTGCTCGGCGCCGCCGAACGCGTCGACCCGCGCGCCATCGCCGACCTCGTCCTCATCGGCGAACTCGGACTCGACGGACGCGTCCGGCCGGTCCGCGGCGTCCTGCCCGCCGTCCTCGCCGCCGCCGAAGCCGGCTACCGGCAGGTCGTCGTCCCCGAACAGATGGCCGGCGAGGCGTCGCTCGTCCCCGGCATCTCCGTCCTCGGCGTCCGCAGCCTCCGCCAGCTGATCGCCGTCCTCACCGACGAACCCGTACCCGACGAGGAGGCGACCGAGGAGGGCCGGCCCGACGCCATGCTCGCCGGACTCCTCGTCCCCGGCGCCGGCATCGGCACCGGGCTCGCCGCGGACCCCGCCGAAGGGCCCGACCTCGCCGACGTCGCCGGCCAGCACCGCGCCCGCCGGGCCCTGGAGATCGCCGCCGCCGGCAGCCACCACCTCATGCTCTCCGGCCCGCCCGGCGCCGGGAAGACCATGCTCGCCGAACGGCTCCCCGGCATCCTCCCGCCCCTCACCCGGAAGGAGTCCCTCGAAGTCACCGCCGTCCACTCCGTCGCCGGCATCCTCCCGCCCGGCGAACCCCTGGTCCGCCGCGCCCCCTACTGCGCGCCCCACCACTCCGCCACCACGCAGTCCCTCGTCGGCGGCGGCAACGGCCTGCCCAGGCCGGGCGCGGTCTCCCTCGCCCACCGCGGGGTGCTCTTCCTCGACGAAGCGCCGGAGTTCTCCGGCAAGGTCCTCGACGCGCTGCGCCAGCCCCTCGAATCGGGGCACGTCGTCATCGCCCGCGCGGCGGGCGTCGTCCGCCTCCCCGCCCGGTTCCTCCTCGCCCTCGCGGCCAACCCCTGCCCCTGCGGGCGGCACAGCCTCCAGGGCGCCGGCTGCGAATGCCCCTCCGCGCTCATCCGGCGCTACCAGGCACGCCTCTCCGGCCCGCTGCTCGACCGCGTCGACCTGCGGGTCCAGGTCGAACCCGTCACCCGCGCCGACCTCCTCGGCCAGGGCGGCCGGGGCGAGACCACCGCGGCGGTCGCCGAACGCGTCCGGGAGGCCAGGGCCCGCGCCGCCGCCCGGCTCGCGGACACCCCCTGGAGCGTCAACAGCGAGATCCCCGGCCACGAACTCCGTACCCGCTACCCCGCCGCACCCGGCGCCCTCGCCACCGCCGAACACGACATGGAGCGCGGCTTCCTCACCGCCCGCGGCCTCGACCGGGTGCTCCGCGTCGCCTGGAGCGTCGCCGACCTCGCCGGGCACGACCGCCCCGACGGCCAGGACATCGCCCTCGCCCTCGAACTGCGCACCGGCATCGCCCGCGGAGTGCCCGTGGGAGCGGGGGAGTACGCATGACCACGATCCCCTCCCCGGCCGCCGGCACGGACGAGCGGCTCGCGCGTGCGGCCCTCACCCGGGCCGTCGAACCCGGCGACGAACACGCCGGCCGGTGGCTCCGCCGCTACGGGGCCGCCGGCTTCCTCGACCGCCTCCTCCGTCCGGGCGAACACCGGGCAGAGCACCGGGCACAGCACCGCGGAGCGCACCGGGGAGAACAACCCGACGGCGGACCGGGTGGCGCTCCGGGCGACCCTCTCTTCCCCGGCACCGGCGCGCGACGGGTCGACGGCTGGCGGCGGCGTGCCGCCACCGCCGAGCCCGCCCGGGACCTCGACACCGTCCACGGCCTCGGCGGCCGCTTCCTCGTCCCCGGCGACACCGAATGGCCACGGCAGCTCGACGACCTCGCGGACGCCCGGCCCCTCGGCCTCTGGGTCAGGGGCCCCGCCGACCTGCGGACCTGGGCACTGCGCTCCGTCGCCCTCGTCGGAGCCCGCGCCTGCACCCCGTACGGCGCGCACACCGCCGCCGACCTCGCCACCGGCCTGGCGAGGAAGGGCTGGGTCGTCGTCTCCGGAGCGGCCTACGGCATCGACGGCGCGGCCCACCGGGGAGCCCTCGCCGCCGGCGGGGCCACCGCCGCCGTCCTCGCCTGCGGCATCGACACCCCCTACCCCCGGGGCCACGACCGGCTCATCCGGCGGGTGGCGGACCAGGGACTCGTCATCGGGGAGCTGCCGCCCGACAGCCACCCCACCCCCAGCCGCTTCATCCTCCGCAACCGCGTCATCGCCGCCCTCACCCGGGGAACGGTCGTCGTCGAGGCCCAGCACCGCAGCGGCTCCCTGGTCACCGCCCGCGCCGCCGCCCGGCTCGGCCGCCACGTCATGGGCGTGCCGGGCCCCGTCACCAGCGCCCTCTCCGCGGGCGTCCACGAACTCCTGCGCGGCGACGCCGTCCTCGTCACCGACGCCGACGAGATCGTCGAACTCGTCGGCGACATGGGCCAGCTCGCTCCCGCCCGCCGCGGCCCCGTCCTGCCGCGCGACCTCCTCGCCCCCGCCCTGGCGCACGTCCTGGAAGCCGTGCCCGCCCGCGGCCCGACCCCCACCACCGTCATCGCCGACCGCGCCGGAACCACCCCCGACGACACCCTCGTCAAGCTGTACGAACTCCATTCCCTCGGCTTCGTCGAACGGCACGGAGAGGGCTGGAGGTTGACGAACACCGCCACAGAAGCGTCGAACGCACGGCGAGGCGGTGCTTGACCTGGAGCATTCGGGTGAAAGGGTGAAGCCGATGAACAATCGCGTTCTCTCGGCCGCACCCGAGGGGCCGACACGCGCCACGGCCCGGGTTCGAAGATGCGACCGACAGCGTCCACCCGGAGCGGCGCCATCCGCCGATGTTCGCTCACCGCGACAGCACACTCACGCTACGCTCACCAGGATTCCCACCAGGACACCCCCACCGACACACCCGACAGCAGAACGGCTCAAGGCAACGCATGCCCCAGCACACCTCCGGGTCTGACCGCGCTGCGGTGCCCCCAGCGGCCCGGGGCACCGTGCGACCGCCCGCACCGACCTCGCTCGACGAACTGTGGCGGTCGTACAAGGACACGGGCGACGAGCGCCTGCGGGAGCAGCTGATCCTGCACTACTCGCCCCTGGTCAAGTACGTCGCCGGACGGGTCAGCGTGGGGCTGCCGTCCAACGTGGAACAGGCCGACTTCGTCTCCTCCGGGGTCTTCGGCCTCATCGACGCCATCGAGAAGTTCGACGTCGAGCGGGCGATCAAGTTCGAGACGTACGCCATCACCCGCATCCGCGGCGCGATGATCGACGAGCTCCGCGCCCTGGACTGGATCCCGCGCTCCGTCCGGCAGAAGGCCCGCAACGTCGAGCGCGCCTACGCCACCCTCGAAGCCCAGCTCCGGCGCACCCCCTCCGAGAGCGAGGTGGCCGCGGAGATGGACATCAAGCTGGAGGAACTGCACGCGGTTTTCAGCCAGTTGTCCCTGGCGAACGTGGTCGCCCTGGAAGAGCTGCTGCACGTCGGCGGCGAGGGCGGCGACCGGCTCTCCCTGATGGACACCCTGGAGGACACGGCCGCCGACAACCCCGTCGAGGTCGCCGAGGGCCGCGAGCTGCGCCGACTGCTCGCCCGCGCCATCAACACGCTCCCCGACCGGGAGAAGACCGTCGTCACGCTCTACTACTACGAGGGCCTCACCCTCGCCGAGATCGGACACGTCCTCGGCGTCACCGAGAGTCGCGTCAGCCAGATCCACACCAAATCCGTGCTGCAGCTCCGAGCCAAGCTGGCCGACGTCGGACGCTGAGCGTCCGAGGCCGGTCGTACAGTGGAGCCGTGCCCAGGATTCGAGCGGCCTCGGTGGCCGAGCACCGGACGATGCAGCGCGGCGCCCTCCTGGACGCCGCGCGTTCCCTGCTGTCCGAGGGCGGGACGGAGGCACTGACCTTCCCCGCACTCGCCGAGCGCACGGGCCTCGCCCGGTCCTCGGTGTACGAGTACTTCCGGTCGCGCGCCGCCGTCGTGGAAGAGCTGTGCGCCGTCGACTTCCCCGTGTGGGCGGCCGAGGTCGAGGCCGCCATGGCCGGCGCCCCGACGCCCGGCGGCAAGGTCGAGGCGTACGTCCGCAAGCAGCTGGAGCTGGTCGGGGACCGGCGCCACCGGGCGGTCGTCGCCATCTCGGCCAGCGAGCTCGACGACGGCGCCCGCGAGAAGATCCGCGCCGCCCACGGCGGGCTCGTCGCCATGATCGTCGAAGCCCTGGCCGCCCTGGGCCAGCCGCAGCCCCGCCTCGGCGCCATGCTCCTCCAGGGCGTCGTGGACGCCGCCGTCCGCCGGATCGAGCTCGGCGCCGCCGAGGACCCGGCGGAGATCGCCGAGGCCGCGGTGACCATGGCGCTCCACGGCGTCAACGGCACGACGGCCTGATCGCCGTACGTCCGGCGCGTCGACGGCACGGCGGCCCGGTCGCCGCGCGCCCGGCCGGGCCGAGGCGTCAGCCCGGTCCGACCGGCAGCAGACGGGACGGGGCGCGGTCCGTCAGGAGCAGCGGGTCCAGATAGCGGGTTCCTCTGAGGAGGCCCCAGTGGAGACACGACACCGGACAGTGCGTGCCGGCCGCGACCCGGGCGATCGGGGTGCCCGCGCGGACCGGGGTGCCCGCCCGCACCAGCGGGACCACCGGGCTGAAGGTGGTCCGCAGCGGGGGAGCGCCGGTGCCCGGAAGGGTGAGGGTGACGACTCCCCGGCCGCCCACCGGGCCCGCGAACGAGACCGTTCCGGCGGCCGGGGCCGACACCGGGGTGCCGGGCGCGGCGGCGAGGTCGACGCCGCGGTGCCCCGGGGCGTACGGGCCGGGCGGCGGCTGCCAGCCGCGGACGATCACGGGCGGCGGCGGGCCCACCGGCCACAGCAGGCCGAGGGTCAGGATCCAGGTGACGAGTCGCATGGGACGAGGCTCCCCGGGCCTCGCGGCCCGGTGGAGCAGCGGACGGTTTCCGTGGACCGCTCGCGGGTTGTGGACAGGGCCGTCACCCGAGGTGCCCGGGGTCCCGTACACTTCCTATGGCGACCCGGGTCACCGGGTCGACTTCGCACGCCCCGCCACTGCCCTCACCGGCCGTGGCAGCGCCTTTCGGTCCCTCGTGGGCATGGCGCGTCGGGGCGTCAGGAACACAACCGAGAAACCCAAGGAGATGGCCATGGCCGTCGTCACGATGCGGGAGCTGCTGGAGAGCGGCGTCCACTTCGGTCACCAGACCCGTCGTTGGAACCCGAAGATGAAGCGCTTCATCTTCACGGAGCGCAACGGCATCTACATCATCGACCTGCTCCAGTCGCTGTCGTACATCGACCGCGCCTTCGAGTTCGTCAAGGAGACCGTCGCGCACGGTGGCTCCATCATGTTCGTCGGTACGAAGAAGCAGGCCCAGGAGGCCATCGCCGAGCAGGCGACGCGTGTCGGCATGCCGTACGTCAACCAGCGTTGGCTCGGTGGCATGCTCACCAACTTCTCCACCGTCTACAAGCGTCTGCAGCGCCTCAAGGAGCTCGAGCAGATCGACTTCGAGGACGTCGCCGCCTCGGGTCTCACCAAGAAGGAGCTCCTGGTCCTCTCCCGCGAGAAGGCCAAGCTGGAGAAGACCCTCGGTGGTATCCGCGAGATGTCCAAGGTGCCCAGCGCCGTCTGGATCGTGGACACCAAGAAGGAGCACATCGCCGTCGGCGAGGCGCGCAAGCTCAAGATCCCGGTCGTCGCGATCCTCGACACCAACTGCGACCCCGACGAGGTCGACTACAAGATCCCGGGCAACGACGACGCGATCCGCTCCGTCACCCTGCTCACCCGCGTGATCGCCGACGCCGTCGCCGAGGGCCTCATCGCCCGCTCCGGCGCCGCGACCGGCGACTCGAAGCCGGGCGAGAAGGCCGCCGGCGAGCCCCTCGCCGAGTGGGAGCGCGACCTGCTCGAGGGTGAGAAGAAGGCCGACGAGACCGTCGAGGCCCCCGCCGCCGAGGCCCCCGCTGCCGAGGCGCCCGCCGCCGAGGCCGCTCCGGCCGAGGTCGTCGAGGCCGCTGCCGAGGTCACCGAGGCTCCGGCCGCGGACGCCGAGCAGGCCTGACCTTTCAGGACCTTCGGGTGAGACGGCGGGGGCTCACGAAGCCCCCGCCGTCGACCCGTGGACCCGCCCGAATCTTTCAGACTTCGAGAGAGAAACAGACTCATGGCGAACTACACCGCCGCTGACGTCAAGAAGCTCCGCGAGCTCACCGGCGCCGGCATGATGGACTGCAAGAAGGCCCTGGACGAGGCCGACGGCGACGTCGACAAGGCCGTAGAGGCCCTGCGCATCAAGGGCCAGAAGGGTGTCGCCAAGCGTGAGGGCCGCTCCGCCGAGAACGGCGCCGTGGTCTCCCTCATCGCCGACGACAACACCTCCGGCGTCCTCGTCGAGCTGAAGTGCGAGACGGACTTCGTCGCCAAGGGCGAGAAGTTCTCCGCCGTCGCCAACGCGCTCGCCGCGCACGTCGCCGCGACCGGCCCGGCCGACATCGACGCGCTGCTCGCCTCCGAGATCGAGGCCGGCAAGACCGTCCAGGCGTACGTCGACGAGGCCAACGCCAACCTCGGCGAGAAGATCGTCCTGGACCGCTTCGCGCAGTACTCGGACGGCTTCGTCTACGCGTACATGCACCGCACGATGCCGGACCTCCCGCCGCAGATCGGTGTCCTCGTCGAGTTCGACAAGGCCGACGCCGCCGTCGCCAAGGGTGTCGCCCAGCACATCGCCGCGTTCGCGCCGAAGTACCTCACCAAGGAAGAGATTCCGGCTGAGGTCGTCGAGACCGAGCGTCGCGTCGCCGAGGAGACCACCCGCGCCGAGGGCAAGCCCGAGGCCGCGCTCCCGAAGATCGTCGAGGGTCGTCTGAACGGCTTCTTCAAGGACGCGACGCTGCTCGGTCAGCCGTACGCCCTTGACAACAAGAAGTCCGTCCAGAAGATCCTGGACGAGGCCGGTGTCACCCTGAAGCGCTTCACGCGCATCAAGGTCGGCATCTGAGTCCGTACGCGAACGCGACGGACACCGGACCCCGGTAGGGTCTGAGGCAGTCGTCCGCGCCCGCGCAGGACGACCGCAGATCTGACGAGGAGGCCATTGCCGTACGGGATACCGCGAGGACCCAAGGCAATGGCCTCCTTCGTATGTGCACGAGGAGATCTCCATGAACCAGGGCGCCGTACAGGGCGACGACAACAACGGCGACAAGGTCGGCCGCTACATGCTGAAGCTGTCCGGAGAAGCCTTCTCCGGCGGTACCGGCCTGGGCGTCGACCCCAATGTCGTGCACGCCATCGCGCGTGAGATCGCAGCCGTCGTCCGCGACGGCGCGGAGATCGCGGTGGTGATCGGCGGCGGCAACTTCTTCCGCGGCGCCGAGCTCCAGCAGCGCGGCATGGACCGGGCCCGCTCCGACTACATGGGCATGCTCGGCACCGTGATGAACTGCCTCGCGCTCCAGGACTTCCTGGAGAAGGAGGGCATCGACTCCCGCGTCCAGACCGCCATCACCATGGGTCAGGTCGCCGAGCCGTACATCCCGCTGCGCGCCGTGCGCCACCTGGAGAAGGGCCGTGTGGTCATCTTCGGTGCGGGCATGGGCATGCCGTACTTCTCCACGGACACCACCGCAGCCCAGCGTGCCCTGGAGATCGACGCCGAGGCCCTGCTCATGGGCAAGAACGGCGTGGACGGCGTCTACGACTCCGACCCGAAGGTCAACCCCGACGCGGTCAAGTTCGACGCACTGGAGTACAGCGAGGTGCTCTCCCGCGACCTCAAGGTCGCCGATGCCACCGCCATCACCCTGTGCCGGGACAACAACCTCCCGATCCTCGTCTTCGAACTGCTCACCGAGGGCAATATCGCTCGCGCGGTGAAGGGTGAGAAGATCGGCACGCTCGTGAGCGACCAGGGCACCCGGGCCTGACCCGAACCGGGGAACCGCCCCGCAAGGGGATGGACAGAGCCCTGCCGGTCGTACACCGTGCAGGACACAACGCGACGACACGCAGGAGCATGTGGTGATCGAAGAGACCCTCCTCGAGGCCGAGGAGAAGATGGAGAAGGCCGTCGTGGTCGCCAAGGAGGACTTCGCCGCGATCCGCACCGGCCGTGCGCACCCGGCGATGTTCAACAAGATCGTGGCCGACTACTACGGCGCCATCACCCCCATCAACCAGCTGGCGTCCTTCTCCGTCCCGGAGCCGCGGATGGCCGTGGTGACCCCGTTCGACAAGAGCGCGCTGCGCAACATCGAGCAGGCGATCCGGGACTCGGACCTCGGTGTCAACCCGAGCAACGACGGCAACATCATCCGGGTGGTGTTCCCCGAGCTGACGGAGGAGCGCCGCCGGGAGTACATCAAGGTCGCCAAGGGCAAGGCCGAGGACTCGAAGATCTCGATCCGCTCGGTGCGCCGCAAGGCCAAGGAGACCATCGACAAGCTCGTCAAGGACGGCGAGGTCGGCGAGGACGAAGGCCGCCGCGCCGAGAAGGAGCTCGACGACACCACCGCGAAGTACGTCGCGCAGGTGGACGAGCTGCTCAAGCACAAGGAAGCCGAGCTGCTCGAGGTCTGATGAACGACTCTTCCTGGGGGGCCCCGGCCGGTTCCGGCCGTGGGGGACCCGACCAGGGGCCTGCCCCGGCGGGTCCCGCATACGATCGGCAGCCGTCGGCGCAGACTCGGCCCATGCCCATCGTGCCCGACGTTCCCGCCGGCGGATTCCAGGACGGTCACGGTCGGGGGGCCGCTCACCCGAGCGGTCCCCTGTTCCGTGACGAAACGCCGCACGAGCACCCGCAGGAGCCCATGCCCAGCCCCACCCCGCCTCCGCCGCCCGCGCCGACGGCGCCACGGCAGAAGAAGAGCGCGGGGCGCAATCTGGGCGCGGCCATAGGGGTCGGGGTCGGCCTCGGGGCCGTCATCATCGCCTCGCTGTACATCTGGGCGCCGGCGTTCATCGGCGTCATAGCGGTCGCCGTGGTCGTCGGGCTGTGGGAGCTCACCTCCCGCCTCCAGGAGCGCAAGGGGATCAAGGCTCCGCTGGTGCCGCTCGCGGTCGGCGGTGCGGCGATGGTCGTCGCCGGCTACGTCCGCGGTGCCGAGGGCGCCTGGGTGGCGATGGCGCTGACGGCGCTCGCGGTGCTGGTGTGGCGGATGACGGAGCCCCCCGAGGGCTACCTGAAGGACGTCACGGCGGGCGTCTTCGCCGCGTTCTACGTGCCGTTCCTGGCGACGTTCGTGGCGCTGCTGCTGACCGCCGACGACGGCCCGCAGCGGGTGCTGACCTTCCTGATCCTGACCGTGGTCAGCGACACCGGCGCGTACGCGGTCGGCTGGCGCTTCGGCAAGCACAAGCTGGCCCCGCGGATCAGTCCCGGCAAGACCCGCGAGGGTCTGGTCGGCGCGGTGGCGTTCGCGATGGCGGCGGGCGCGCTGTGCATGGAGTTCATGATCGACGAGGGTGCCTGGTGGCAGGGCCTGATCCTCGGTCTGGCGGTGGCGGCGAGCGCGACGCTCGGCGACCTCGGCGAGTCCATGATCAAGCGTGACCTGGGCATCAAGGACATGGGAACGCTGCTGCCGGGGCACGGCGGCATCATGGACCGCCTCGACTCGCTGCTCCCGACGGCGCCGGTGGTGTGGCTGCTGCTGGCCCTGTTCGTCGGGACGAGCTGAACCGAACGTTCCGTGAGACGGGCCCGCTGCCTTCGTGGCAGCGGGCCCGTCGGCGTTCCGGTGTCCGCCATGTGGGGGAAGCCGGAGGCGGGTCGGCGGCCCGGAGGCCCGGCGCGGGAAGGATGTCGGGCATGACAGCACCCACGGTGAGCCCGACCGAGCGGCCCTCCGGGTCCCTCTCGGTCCTGCTGACCCTCGCGGCGGGCCAGTTCCTCATGGCGCTCGACAGCTCCGTCATGAACGTGTCCATCGCGACCGTGGCCGAGGACGTGGGCACCACGATCACCGGCATCCAGGGCGCCATCACCGCGTACACCCTGGTGATGGCGATGCTCATGATCCCCGGGGGCAAGGTCGGGACACTGATCGGCCGCAAGCGGGCCTTCATGATCGGCTGCTGCGTCTACGGCGCCGGCTCGCTCACCACGGCCCTCGCGCCGAACCTCCCCCTGCTGCTCTTCGGCTGGTCGTTCCTCGAAGGCGTCGGGGCGGCGCTCATCATGCCCGCGATCGTGGCCCTCGTGGCCGGAAACTTCCCCACCGAGCGACGCCCGATGGCGTACGGCGTCGTCGCGGCGGCGGGCGCCGTCGCGATCGCGGTCGGGCCCCTCATCGGCGGCATCGCCACGACGTACTTCTCCTGGCGCTGGGTCTTCGCCGGCGAGGTCCTGGTGGTGCTGGTGATCCTCGTGTTCGCCCGCCGCATCGCCGACGCCGTCAGCGAGGAACGCCCCCGCATCGACCTCCTGGGCGCGCTGCTCTCCGCGGCCGGACTCGGGGTCTTCGTGTACGGCGTGCTGCGCTCGGGCGAGTGGGGCTGGGTACGGCCCAAGGCCGACGCGCCCGCCTGGCTCGGGGTGTCGCTGTGCGTGTGGCTGATGCTGGCGGGCCTGCTGCTGATCTGGTGCTTCCTGCGCTGGGAGTCCCGGCTCGTCGCACGCCACCGGGAGCCGCTCATCCACCCGGACATGCTGCGCAACCGCCAGCTGACCGGCGGCCTGACCATGTTCTTCTTCCAGTACCTCGTCCAGATGGGCGTCTTCTTCGTCGTCCCGCTCTACCTGTCGGTCGCGCTCGGGCTGTCCGCGCTCGGCACCGGCGTCCGGATCCTGCCGCTGTCGGTGACCCTGCTGGCCGCCGCCCTGCTGATCCCCCGGTTGTTCCCCGCTGCCTCCCCGCGCCGGGTGGTGCGGATCGGGGTCTTCGCCCTGCTCGCCGGCGCGATCGTGCTGATGGCCGCGCTCGACGCCGACGCCGGGGCGGGGGTCGTCACCGTGCCGCTGCTGCTCGTCGGCTTCGGCATGGGCGCACTCGCCTCCCAGCTCGGCGCCGTCACCGTGTCCGCCGTCCCGGACCGCCAGAGCGCGGAGGTCGGCGGCATCCAGAACTCCGTCACCAACCTCGGCGCCTCCATCGGCACCGCCCTCGCCGGCTCACTCATGATCGCCGCCCTGACCTCCTCCTTCCTCGCGAGCGTCCAGCAGAACCCGGCGATCCCGGCCGAGGTGAAGGAACGGGCGGTCGTGGAACTCCAGAGCGGCGTCCCCTTCCTCTCGGACGACCAGCTCACCGAGGCCCTCGACCAGGCCGGAGTCGCCCCGGAGGTGACCGACGCCGCCCTCGAAGCCAACGCCGAAGCCCGCCTCGACGGCATCCGCGCCGCCCTCGCCATCCTCGCCGCCGCCTCCGTCCTCGCCCTCTTCTTCACCTCCCGCATCCCCGCCACCCCACCGGGCCCCCCATCCCCCTGACCACCCCTCCCCGCCATGCGCCTGGCGAGATAGGGCCCTGACCTGCACGTTCAGTGCGGACCGGGGCCCTGTTCAGCTCACGGGGCCGTCTCGGGGCCGTGAGGGTTCCGAGACGCGGGCAGAAAGAGCCCGTCCACGGCGCTCCGAGTCCGCTCACGGCTCGCCGGCATGCCGTCGAGCGATCCGGGTGTAGCCCGCCAGACGACCCGTTCGCCTCGGCTCTGGCAGCTTCGCGCATGGCTGTGTCGTCCTCGCAGGTGCCTTCTTGGCTGGCGCCTCCTGTCACCGTGAGGGCCTGTCCGTCAGGCAGCCAGCTGCGGCCAACGAGCTCGGGTGCCGTAAGGCCGAATCCCTGGCGACCACCGCTAATGGGGTTCTTGTGGCTGATGTCGATCGCCCAGCAGCGGTCCTGGGCCGCCGAACGCGCCCTTCACGCCGACACCGTGCAGTCGAAAACGAGCCATAGCAAGGTTCATGGAGTCGACTCTGAAGAACAGTCATGATGGTTTATCGGGAACGAGTGGGTATCGGCCCCATTCGAGTTGGCAGACTGTGCGAAGCGGGCTTGACCCTGAGCTCGGATCCCTGCATGATCACTCAGTTCCTGTACGTAGTGGTCATTTTCCTTTATGGAGGGTAAACGCGTATTTCAGCTTCCGGAATTGCCGTCATCGCCGCGCTGGCGCTGATACCTGCGGTTGGTGGAGCGTCCATGGCTAGCGCAGGGGATGTCTCGACTCAGGCACTCTCCTGCCCGAGTTCCGGCAACATTACGGCTGGCACGAAATGCACCACCCTCAGCAATGGCGTGCTCTGGATCGGAGAAACCAGTACGGGAAGTTACATCGACGTTCAGTATTACAAGTCCGGGGGTAGCGCCATCACCGCGAGACTGGGCTATCTCCGGCGCGGCGCCAACACCTGGGCCGGCTGGAAGAGCATGTCTGCCGGAGCTCAGTACAGCAACCAGTGGTCGGGTAGCGTCCGGCTGCTACCCGACCAACGGGCTCCTCAACACCAGTGGCGGTGCCACGTACCAGACCCCCGCCGCCGACCCCTGCTGAAACCCTCGAAGCCCCTTCCGTTCCGGGCGACCTCCTGCGTCTGAGCGGCGGGGGATGACCGAGGAGTAACTTCCTGTGGCTACGTAGAGAGTGATCAGTTGCTGTACGCCGTCTTCAACGGGCATGGAATGTTCGTGTTCTTGGTCACTCTGACTTCTGCCGTGATCGGAGTTCTGGGATACCGAACTGCTCCTGCAAGTTCAGAGAAACCCGTCCTGCGTGGGCTATTCGCCGCCGCGGTGACTGCCGTAGTGAGCCTGACTCTCTGGACGACTGGATCTCCCGACCAGCAGGCTCGTACCTGTGTTGTCAACCGCGACCTGGTCGAACCGTTCACGACGGATCAGGGACTACTGAATGCATGCCTTTTCATGCCCATTGGCCTCCTTGGCGTCTTGGCCACAAGGCACGTGCTGGGCACGCTGATCGGCGGAGTGCTTCTCACCGTATCCATTGAAACCCTGCAAGCGGTCCTCACCTTCCTCGGCCGTGGGTGCGACACCAGTGATCTCCTCATGAACACCCTCGGGGTCGTCGCTGGTGCGCTCTGCGGATGGGCAGTTTCCTCCTTTGACAGGCCGCCGGCAGTAGTGCTCAGACGCCCGCTGGTTGCCGGCAACAGGATCGCTGCCCTCGGCACGTCCCTGGCGCTCGCTGGGACATGGTTCCTTTTCATCACCCCGGAAGTCGTCTCTTACACGGTCGGCATCGGTCGCGCCAGCTCGGAGCAAGAGACTGCCGTCGAGGTCGAAATCCGAAAATTCTTTGGCGATCACTACGAAATCAGTCAAGTGCAGTTCGCAAGGGGCCCCGAGGATATGGGGACCGTCATGGCTCAGCTGGTCGGGGGTGGATCTGTAGAGCTCAGCTGGCCTGATAGGCGCAAGTTCACTGCATACCTTGACATGTCGAACACCGGTGATCCCAGCGGCTATTTCGTACCCGGCAGGAGCGGGTCTCCTTCGAGTATCCAGGAGGCCGCAAAGACTGCCCGATCCTACGCTGAGACAAGTGCGCCTTGGGGCCTTGAGGGCTCGGTGCCGAGCAGCGTAGCTGTGGGCGAAAAAGCTGAACTCGGTTGGATGACAAGCTGGCGCCGCCGCAATGCCGACGGAGTTCTCATGCCCATGCGCCTGGATGTACAGGTGGATCGTTCCGGGAGGGTCACCCAGCTGATCGCGCTTAACATCGCCGACCCAGCGCTCCCGGTTCCTCGCATCACCAAGGATCAAGCCGTCTCCGCCCTTGTGACACAGTCCGGAGCGACTGGTAAGGGCATCCCGCAAAAGCCCAACGCGTCGGCAGAGCTGCTGGCAGAAGAGCGCGATGGGAAATGGATCCCGACGTGGCTGGTGGAAGTTCAGGGAACGCAGCTGATCTCGGGTTCAGTGGATGCCGTGTCCGGGCGGGTGATCGAAGCAGTCGAATAGAGGGGACCGTAATTCGGAAGGCTTTGGGTGCGGGGTTGGCCGGCGGATCGGGTGGCTGCGGAGAGCGTCCGACGCGATCGGGCGGTGAGCTTGATCGCGCGCGTGGGTGTCGTGGTGGGGCCGTTGGTGACGCGGTCGTCGCTCGGGTGTGTGCGCCCTCTCACGTTCCGTGGAAGGGGGCCCGTTCCGGGGCCGTCCGGGAGCGTCCGAGGCCGGCCCCGGGCGGCCCGGGGCGACCGGGGGCGGGTGCCGGAAGCCCTGGGAACTGGGAAGTGTCTGCGACACTGGTAGCACCATGCCCAAGCCCGGAGAACTCACTTTCGTCGCCCCCCGCGGAGCCAAGAAGCCGCCGCGGCACCTGGCCGACCTCACGCCTGCCGAGCGGAAGGAGGCAGTCGCCGCGATCGGCGAGAAGCCGTTCCGTGCGAAGCAGCTGTCCACGCACTACTTCGCGCGGTACGCGCACGATCCCGCGGAGTGGACGGACATTCCGGCCGCTTCGAGGGAGAAGCTGGCGGGGGAGCTGCTGCCCGATCTGATGTCGGTGGTGCGGCACATCTCGTGCGACGACGACACGACCCGCAAGACCCTGTGGCGGCTGCACGACGGCACGCTCGTGGAGTCGGTGCTCATGCGCTACCCGGACCGGGTGACCATGTGCATCTCCTCGCAGGCCGGCTGCGGGATGAACTGCCCGTTCTGCGCGACCGGGCAGGCGGGGCTCGACCGGAACCTGTCGACCGCCGAGATCGTGCACCAGATCGTGGACGGGATGCGGGCCCTGCGGGACGGGGAGGTGCCCGGGGGACCGGCGCGGCTCTCCAACATCGTGTTCATGGGCATGGGCGAGCCGCTCGCCAACTACAAGCGCGTGGTCGGTTCGATCCGACGGCTGACGGACCCGGAGCCGGACGGCCTCGGTCTGTCGCAGCGCGGCATCACCGTCTCGACCGTCGGTCTCGTGCCCGCGATGCTGCGCTTCGCCGACGAGGGCTTCAAGTGCCGGCTCGCGGTCTCGCTGCACGCGCCGGACGACGAGCTGCGCGACACCCTGGTGCCGGTCAACACGCGCTGGAAGGTGCGGGAGGTCCTCGACGCGGCCTGGGAGTACGCGGAGAAGTCCGGGCGCCGGATCTCCATCGAGTACGCCCTGATCCGGGACATCAACGACCAGGCGTGGCGGGGTGACCTGCTCGGCCGGCTGCTCAAGGGCAAGCGGGTGCACGTCAACCTGATCCCGCTGAACCCGACGCCGGGTTCGAAGTGGACGGCGTCGCGTCCGGAGGACGAGAAGGCGTTCGTGGAGGCCATCGCGCGCCACGGGGTGCCGGTGACCGTGCGGGACACCCGCGGTCAGGAGATCGACGGTGCCTGTGGACAGCTCGCGGCCGCCGAACGCTGACCTTGTAGTCTGAGGTCGAACACATCTCCATATTCCGACAGGGGAGCGCCACAGCGCTGAGAGTGCGGTCACCGTAGGACCGCAGACCCTCTGAACCTCGCCCAGGTCATTCTGGGTAGGAAGTTCGGTCGTAACTCAAGCTGTTGCGCCCTGCCCACCTTCGGGTGGGCGGGGCCGCGTCTCTTCCTGGTCACACCCAGGAGGAAAATCCAGTGAGCATCAAGAAGGCCGCCGCCGCAGCGCTCCTCGCGGCGCTCGGCGTCACCAGCCTGGCCGCGTGCGGCACCGACGACGTCCGGGACGCGGCCGGCAAGACCGGCGGGCCCGCGCCCAAGACCGTGACCCTGGTGAGCCACGACTCGTTCAACGCCTCCAAGGAGGTGCTGGCGGCGTTCACCCAGCAGACCGGGTTCACCGTCAAGGTGCTGAAGAGCGGCGACGCCGGCGAGGCCGTCAACAAGGAGATCCTGACCAAGGGCTCCCCGCAGGGTGACGTCTTCTTCGGCGTCGACAACACCCTGCTGTCCCGTGCCCTCGACAACGGGATCTTCGTCCCCTACGAGGCGAAGGGCCTGGACCGGGTCCCGGCCGCGTACCAGCTCGACAAGGAGCACCGGGTCACGCCGATCGACTCCGGTGACATCTGCGTCAACTACGACAAGAAGTACTTCGCCGACAGGAAGCTGGCGCCGCCGGTCACCTTCGACGACCTGGCGAAGCCGGCGTACAAGGACCTGCTGGTCGTGGAGAACCCCGAGCGGTCCTCCCCGGGCCTCGGCTTCCTCCTCGGCACCGCCGCGAAGTACGGCGACGACGGCTGGCAGGACTACTGGAAGAAGCTCAGGGCCAACGGCGTGAAGACCGTCGACAGCTGGGAGCTCGCCTACAACCAGGAGTTCTCCGGCTCGGCCGGCGGCAAGCAGGCCAAGGGCGACCGGCCGCTGGTCGTGTCGTACGCCTCCAGCCCGCCGGTCGAGGTGCTGTACGGCGAGCCGCAGCCGAAGGTGGCGCCCACCGGGGTCTCCACCGGCACCTGCTTCCGGCAGACCGAGTTCGCGGGCCTGCTGAACGGGGCGAAGAACCCCGAGGGCGGCAAGGCGCTCATCGACTTCCTGATCTCCCGGAAGTTCCAGGAGGACATGCCGCTGCAGATGTTCGTGAACCCGGTGGCGAAGGACGCGGCGCTGCCCGAGCTGTTCACGAAGCACGGCGTGGTGGTCGAGAAGCCGGAGACCATGGTGCCCGAGAAGATCGCCGAGAAGCGCGACGCGTGGATCCAGCAGTGGTCGTCGCTCGTCCTGAAGTAAGGCGCGGCATCGAAGCGGATCGTGCCGTCACGGCACGGCGCGGCCTCAAGGGGAGCGCGGCGCGGCTGGGACTGATGGCCCTGCCCGTCGCGTTCTTCGGGATCTTCTTCGCGTGGCCCGTCGCCTCGATCGTGGAGCGCGGGCTGCGGCCGGACGGCACCTGGAGCTTCGGCCCGATCGGCTCGACGCTGAGCCGGCCGGACATCCTCGACGTGCTCGGCTTCACCACGTGGCAGGCGCTCGCCTCGACCGCGCTGACGCTGCTCGTGGCGCTCCCCGGGGCGTACGTGTTCGCCCGCTTCGACTTCCCCGGCAAGAACGTCCTGCGGGCCGTCGTCACCGTGCCGTTCGTGCTGCCGACCGTCCTCGTCGGCACGGCGTTCCTGGCGGTCGTCGGCCGTGGCGGGCTCACGGACGAGCTGTGGGGGCTGCGGCTCGACACCAGTGTGTGGGCCATCCTCCTCGCCCACGTCTTCTTCAACTACGCGGTCGTCGTGCGTACCGTCGGCGGCCTCTGGTCCCAGCTCGACCCCCGCCAGGAGGAGGCCGCCCGGGTCCTCGGCGCCTCGCGCTGGACGGCCTGGCGGACGGTGACGATGCCCGCGCTGGTGCCGGCGGTGTCGGCCGCCGCGCTCATGGTGTTCCTCTTCACCTTCACCTCGTTCGGTGTCGTGCAGATCCTCGGCGGGGACGCGTACTCCACCCTGGAGGCGGAGATCTACCGGCAGACCGCCCGGCTGCTCGACCTGCGGACGGCCGCCGTGCTGACGCTCGTCCAGTTCGTGGCGGTCGGCGCGATCCTCGGCGTGCACGCCTGGACCGTACGGCGGCGGGAGACCGCCCTGCGGCTCGTCCCGCCGGAGCGGACCGCGCGCCGGCCGCGCGGGGCGGGGCAGTGGACGCTGCTCGCCGCGGTGCTGCTCTCCGTGGCGCTGCTGATCCTGCTGCCGCTGGGCGTCCTGGTGGAGCGCTCGTTCGCCGGATCGGGCGGGTACGGGCTCGGCTACTACCGTGCGCTGGGCTCGCTCGACGAGAGCGGCACGTTCCTGGTGCCGCCGCTGGAGGCGATCGGGAACTCGCTGCGGTACGCGGTGGCCGCCACGGCGATCGCGGTGGCGATCGGCGGACTCGCGGCGGCGGCCCTCACCCGCCGTGCCGGACGGCTCGTCCGCGGCTTCGACGCGCTGCTGATGCTGCCGCTCGGCGTCTCGGCCGTCACCGTCGGCTTCGGCTTCCTCATCACCCTCGACGAGCCGCCGTTCGACCTGCGGGCCAGCTGGATCCTCGTCCCCCTCGCGCAGGCGCTGGTCGGCGTCCCCTTCGTCGTACGGACGATGCTGCCGGTACTGCGGGCGGTGGACGAGCGGCTGCGGGAGGCCGCGGCCGTGCTCGGCGCGTCGCCGTGGCGGGCCTGGCGGGAGGTCGACCTGCCCCTGGTACGGCGGGCGCTGCTCATCGCCGCCGGGTTCGCCTTCGCCGTGTCGCTCGGCGAGTTCGGCGCGACCGTCTTCATCGCGCGGCCCGACAGCCCGACGCTGCCGGTCGCGGTGGCCCGGCTGCTCGGCCGGCCGGGCGAGCTCAATTACGGCCAGGCCATGGCCCTCTCGACGATTCTGATGGTGGTGTGCGCGGTGTCCCTGCTGCTGCTCGAACGGCTGCGCACCGACCGGACCTCCGGGGAGTTCTGATGCTGAGGCTTGACGGGGCGACCGTACGGTTCGGCGAGCGGGCCGCGCTCGACGCCGTGGACCTGGAGGTCGCCGAGCACGAGATCGTGTCCGTGCTCGGCCCCAGCGGCAGCGGCAAGTCCACGCTGCTGCGGGCCGTGGCCGGGCTCCAGGCGCTCGACGCCGGCCGGGTGCTGCTCGCCGGCGCCGACCAGGCGGGGGTGCCGGTGCACCGGCGTGGCGTCGGGCTGATGTTCCAGGACCACCAGCTGTTCCCACAGCGCGACGTCGCCGGCAACGTCGCCTTCGGGCCCCGGATGCGGGGTGCCGGCCGGGCCGAGCAGGCGGAGCGGGTGGCCGAGCTGCTCGACCTGGTCGGTCTTCCCGGGGCGGAACGCCGCTCCGTGGCCGCGCTCTCCGGCGGCGAGCAGCAGCGCGTCGCGCTCGCCCGGGCGCTGGCGCCCCGGCCCCGGCTGCTCATGCTCGACGAACCGCTCGGCCAGCTCGACCGGGGGCTGCGCGAGCGGCTCGTCGTCGAGCTGCGCGACCTCTTCGGCCGGCTCGGGACGACGGTCCTCGCCGTCACCCACGACCAGGGCGAGGCGTTCGCCCTCGCCGACCGGGTCGTGGTCATGCGGGACGGCCGGATCGCCCAGTCCGGCGCCCCGTTCGACGTGTGGTCGCGGCCCGCCACCGAGTTCGTCGCCCGCTTCCTCGGCTTCGACAACGTGGTGGCCGCACGGGTCACCGGGACGGTCGCGGAGACCGTCTGGGGCCGGATCCCGGTGCCGGACGGCTCGCCGCAGGGCGAGCGCAGGCTCCTCGTCCGCCCGGGCGGCGTACGGCTCGTGACGGAGGGCCCGCTCTGGACCGTGGAGTCCCGGACCTTCCGCGGCGACCGTGTCGCCGTACGGCTCCGCCCCGCCGACGGCCCGCCCCTGGAAGCGGAGTTCGCGCCGCGGGACGCGCCCGCCGAGGGCACCGCGGCGGGCGTGGACTTCCGCGTGGAGGACGTGGTGGTGCTGGGCGGGGAGTCCTGGGGGGTGTCCGGGAAGTAGCGCCTGGCCCGGCGGGCAGACGGCGCTACTTTCCGGACACGACCTGGGCACTGCCCCGCCCGCTCGCCGGGACACCGTCCCGGCACCACTCGCAGGCCCTGCGGGTCGCTCGCTGGTACGCGCGGGTGGCGCGGGCCAGGGCGAGGCCGTAGCCGCAGAAGCCGCCGTAGGCGACGACGAACACCCAGGGGGCGTGGTCCCCGAGGCCGACGCTGATCGTGCCCGTCCACGTCAGGACGCCGACGGCGGCGAGGAAGACACCGAACGGGGCGAGCGCGCCCGCCCCCGCCCAGCCGAGCGCCAGCAGCGGCAGCCGGGGCAGCCGACGCCCCCACGCGCGGGTCAGCGCGAGGGCGAGCGCCATGCCCAGGAGAGCCAGGACCGCGGTGATGTCGACCCCGTGGTCGTACAGCCGGATGCCCAGGTCGCTCGTGTACCGCGGGTCGACGCCGGGGCGGCCGGTGCCCGTGAAACCGGCGGTGAGGCCCAGCGCCCAGGCCGTCTTCAGCGCGGCGTACGGGACGAGCGCGGCGACGGCGACGAGACCGGCGCGGCGGGCGAGCCCGGGTTCCGGGGCGTGGTCGGAGGGGCCGTCGGCCCGAGGCGTGGCGGCGCGGCCGGGGTGGGCAGCGGGCGTGGTGCCGGTTCCGGGCCCGGTCACGGTCCCGGGCCCAGTCCTGGTCACAGCCAGGGGCTCGGTTACGGTCCGGAGCTCGGCCCCGGCCCCGGCCCCGCCCTCGGCCCCAACCCCAGCCCCAAGCGCCGGGTTCCGGGCCGGTGGAGTCGTGGTCGGGTGCGGGGTTCGGCCGCAGTGGGGGCAGGTGGCGAGGGCATGGCGGCGGTGGGCGAGGGCGGCGCAGCCCCACAGGACGGCGCCGAGGACGGCGAGGGCCTGGTTGGCGAGGGCTGCCCAGTCGATCGGAGGCTGGTTGCGGGAGAGGAAGAAGAGCAGGTGGACGGGGCTGAGGAGGGCGGCGAAGCCCGAGGTGAGACAGAGCGCGACGACCGCCCAGGCCACCGATGACAGCCGCCGGAGGTCCGGCCGGCGGAGCAGGGCGTACGCGAGGAGGGCGGCGGTCCCGTACAGCGCCGCCGCGGCCGCCTCGGCGCCCGTGCCGGTGGCCTTGGCCAGCAGCGCGTAGCCGAACGCGGGGCCGGTGACGGCGGCGACGGCCGCGCCGGTGGCGTACAGCAGCGACCACGCGAGTGCGGCGCGGCCGGCCCAGGACGGCCAGGCGGCCAGGAGCGTCTTCGGTGTCATGGCCCGAGCCTTCCGGTGGAGGGCTCCGGGGACGTCCGCCCGTGGGCGGGTCCGCCTCCGCCGCGCGGCGGAGGCGGGTGTCAGGTCTTCGCCAGCCGCTCCAGGGCCGCCGGGGCCTCGTCCACGGAGTCCACCAGCGCGATCCGGGCCGCCATCGGGCGGTCGGCGGCGAGCGCCTCCAGGAGGGGCCAGGCGGGCAGGTGCCCGGTCCAGTGGGCGCGGTCGACGAGGACCATGGGGGCGGGGGCGCCCAGGGACTCGTAGTACTGGGGGGTGGCGTCGGCGAAGATCTCCTGGACGGTGCCGGCGGCGCCGGGGAGGAAGACGACGCCGGCGGTGGAGCGGGCGAGGAGGCCGTCCTCGCGCAGGGCGTTGGCGAAGTACTTGGCGATGTGGGTGGCGAAGGGGTTCGGCGGCTCGTGGCCGTAGAACCAGGTGGGGATGGCGACGGAGGCGCCGCCGCCCGGCAGCCGGTCCCGTACGGCGAAGGCGGCGCGGGCCCACTCCGTCACCGAGGGGACGAAGGAGGGGACCCGGGCGAGCATGCCGAGGGCCTCGGGCAGGGCGGGGTCGGGGAACGGGGCCAGGTAGGCGCCGAGGTTGGCGGCCTCCATCGCGCCCGGCCCGCCGCCGGTGGCGACGGTGAGACCGGCGCGGGCGAGGGTCCGGCCGAGCCGGGCGGCGCCCGCGTACCCTGCCGTGCCGCGGCCGGTCGCGTGGCCGCCCATGACGCCGACGACGCGCGCTCCGTCGAGGAGTTCGTCGAGGGCGTCGGAGACGGCGTCGTCGTGGAGGGAGCGGAGCATCGAGGAGAAGATGTCGCCGTCGGCCCTGGTCCGCCCGAACCACGCGTACGCGCGCGCGTCCGGCGTCCCCTCGTATCCCTCGTCGGCGAGTCCCTCGAAGAGCTCGCCGGGGGTGTAGAGCCGCGCCCGGTAGGGGTCGAAGGGCAGGTCGGGCACGGGCGGGAAGACGAGCGCCCCGTCGGCGCGGACCTTGGCTGCGGCTTCCGGCAGCATCGGGCAGCCGAGGAAGACGGCGTCGGTGGTGGTCGCGGAGAGCAGGGCGAAGGTCCGGTCGATCAGGTCGACCGACTGGACGCGCAGGCCGGTGAGGGAGCCGGGCCGGGCGAGTGCCGCGTCGAACTCGTCGAGCGTGTGGATCTCGTGTCCGTGTCCGCGCGGGCCGGGCGGGCGGTGTGCCGGGGGGAGCGTCGCCATGGGCCCACGATAGGGGCCGTCCGCCCCGGGCCGCCCACCGACGGGGGGACGCCTCGGGCCGCCCTTCGTCGGTGGGCGGACGGCCCGGGGCGCGCGGGCCGGTCAGCCGGTCAGCGGCAGGGCGGCGAGTTCCGCCACCGCCCAGGTGAGGGGCAGGAAGACGGCGAGCAGGGCGCCGGCGCGCATCAGGGCCGCCGAGCGCAGGACGGTGGGCGGGGCGCCGAGACGCAGGAGGGCCTCGGTGGTGTGGGTGCGGCACTGCTTGGACTCCAGGGCCGCCGTGAGGAGCGTGGCCGTGGTGCAGGCGAGGACGAGGGCCGCGCCGAGGCCGGTGAGCGGGCCGAAGGCGTCCGGGCCGGTGTGCGCGTCGTACACGGCGGCGGCCGCGAAGGTGCCCGAGATCACCGCGCTGACGACGCCGAGCGGGCGGCCGATACGGCGGGACTCGTCCATGAGGACGCGTCCGGCGAGCAGCCGGGTGGCGCCCGGCCGGAACGCCTGGAGGAGGCGGCCGCAGCCGTGGGTGAGGCCGGGGCCGGCCAGGGCGAGCCCGACGGCGGTCAGGACCCAGCCGGCGAGGACGCCCACCGGGCTGCCGTCGAAGCGGCCGGGCATCGGGACGCCGTCCCCGCCGCCGCGCCCCGCGTACGTCTCGACCGCGAGGCCGACCGCGACCAGCGCGACGCCCCACGGCAGGCCGGACGGTACCGGCCTCTCCGCGCCCTCCGTGCCCTCCCGGGCGTCGGCGGCGGTGCGCGGGCGGAGTGCCAGGCCGGCCGCGGTGGCGGCGGCGACCGGGAGGACGGCGAGGAGGGTGAGGGCCGCCGCGAGCGGCATCGGCTGGTCGGCGGCGAGCAGGTCGGCGGCCGCGCCGTCGAACGGCAGACCGGTGATGTCGCCGCGCAGGTGCAGGTAGAACAGGAGCGCGACCATGGAGCCGAGCGTGCAGGCGACGGCCGTGGAGGCGGCGGCGATGGCGGTGAGGCGGGCGGGGCCGAGGCCGACCGCCGAGAGTCCGGGCCGCGGCCGGGTGCTCGGGTCGGTGCGGGCGACGGCGACGGCGAACTGGACGGTGGCGGCGAGCGGCAGTACGCACCACAGCAGTCGCAGCACCGAGGCCGAGGAGCGGGCCGGGTGCCCGACGGCGTATCCGAGGGTGCAGAGCAGGAGGAAGCCGACCCCCGCGGCCGCGGCGGCGACGAGGAGCCGCCGGGTGAGGACGAGGGGGTGGGTCCCGCGGGCTAGACGGAGAGCGAGCACGCGGCGACGCCCTCCGCCCCTGACGCCGGGGGTACGGGGGAGACCCGGCGTCCGTCGAGGAGTGCGACCGAGCGGTCGGCGAGCGCCGCGACCTCGCCGTCGTGGGTGGCGAGGAGCACGGTGATGCCGTGCGAGCGGGCGGCGGCGGTGAGGGTCCGCAGGACCTGTGAGCCGTCGGCGCTGTGCAGGGTGGCGGTGGGCTCGTCGGCGAAGAGCACCGAGGGGGTGGTGACGAGGGCGCGGGCGATCGCGATCCGCTGGCGCTCGGAGTGGGTGAGGGCGTGCGGGCGTTTGCGTGCGCTGTCGCCGATGTCGAGCCGGTCGAGCCATTCCAGGGCGGCGGTCTTCGCGGCCCGGTGCGAGACGCCGCGGAGCAGCAGCGGCAGGGCGGTGTTCTCCCAGCCGGTGAGTTCGGGGACGAGGCCGGGTTCGGGGTCGATCCACCCGAAGCGGTCGCGGCGGAGCCGTTCGCGCTGGGCGCGGCTGAGGGTGTGGACGGGGCTGCTGTTGAACCAGACCTCGCCCTGCTGGGCGACGAGCTGGCCGGAGAGGCAGCGCATGAGGGTGGTCTTGCCGCTGCCGCGCGGGCCGGCGACGGCGAGGATCTCGCCTTCGCGGACGCCGAGGGAGACGCCGGTGAGTGCGTCCGAGCCGCCCAGGGCGCAGTGCAGGGAACGCGCCCAGAGCACGTCGTTGTCCGGTGGGGCCATCGCGTACACCTCGATGTCGGATCCGATTCTTGCGTTCCCCCGTCCGGGGGAACGAAGGACGGGCCTGTCGGTCACTGGGCACCGTAAGGATTCGGATCCGCTCATACGGACAGCACGCGGCCCGGGCCGCCTCCATCCACTCGGATGGAGGCATGCCCGGGCCGGGGTCACGCCGTGAGGGCGGCGTGATGCCAGGGGACCTTTAGAGCTTGGTCCACGCCTCGGTGAGCACCGAGCGCAGGATGCCCTCGATCTCGTCGAAGGTGCCCTGGTCGGCGATCAGCGGCGGGGCCAGCTGGATGACCGGGTCGCCACGGTCGTCGGCACGGCAGTACAGGCCGTTCTCGAAGAGCGCCTTGGAGAGGAAGCCGTAGAGGACGCGCTCGGTCTCCTCGTCCGTGAAGGACTCCTTGGTGGCCTTGTCCTTCACGAGCTCGATGCCGTAGAAGAAGCCGTTGCCGCGGACGTCGCCGACGATCGGGAGGTCGTGCAGCTTCTTCAGGGTGTTGAAGAAGTTGCCCTCCTGGTCGAGGACGTGCTGGTTCAGCCCTTCCTTGTCGAAGATGTCCAGGTTGGCGATCGCGACCGCCGAGGACACCGGGTGGCCACCGAAGGTGTAGCCGTGCAGGAAGGTGTTGTCGCCCTTGTAGAACGGCTCCGCGATGCGGTCCGAGACGATGCAGGCGCCGATCGGGGAGTAGCCCGAGGTCATGCCCTTGGCGCAGGTGATCATGTCCGGCACGTAGCCGAACTTGTCACAGGCGAACATCGTGCCGAGGCGGCCGAAGGCGCAGATCGTCTCGTCGGAGACGAGCAGCACGTCGTACTGGTCGCAGATCTCGCGGACGCGCTGGAAGTAGCCGGGCGGCGGCGGGAAGCAGCCGCCGGCGTTCTGCACCGGCTCCAGGAAGACGGCCGCGACGGTGTCGGCGCCCTCGAAGAGGATCTCCTGCTCGATCTGGTCGGCGGCCCAGCGGCCGAAAGCCTCCGGGTCGTCGCCGTGGATCGGGGCGCGGTAGATGTTGGTGTTCGGCACCTTGTGCGCGCCGGGGACCAGCGGCTCGAAGGGGGCCTTGAGGGCCGGCAGACCCGTGATGGACAGGGCGCCCTGCGGGGTGCCGTGGTAGGCGACGGCACGCGAGATGACCTTGTACTTGGTGGGCTTGCCCTGCAGCTTGAAGTACTGCTTGGCGAGCTTCCAGGCCGTCTCGACGGCCTCTCCGCCACCCGTGGTGAAGAAGACCTTGTTGAGGTCGCCCGGGGCGTAGTCGGCGAGGCGCTCGGCGAGCTCGACGGCCTTGGGGTGCGCGTACGACCACACCGGGAAGAACGCGAGCTCCTTGGCCTGCTTGTACGCGACCTCGGCCAGCTCCTCGCGGCCGTGTCCGGCGTTGACCACGAAGAGACCCGCGAGACCGTCGAGGTAGCGCTTGCCCTTGTCGTCGAAGATGTAGGTGCCCTCACCACGCACGATGGTGGGAACGGGCGAGTTCTCGTAGGACGACATGCGGGTGAAGTGCATCCACAGGTGGTCGTACGCGGTCTTGGAGAGGTCCTGGGTCACGATTATCGGGTTCCCCACATATAGGTCTGCTTCTTGAGCTTGAGGTAGACGAAGCTCTCGGTGGAGCGCACGCCGGGGAGGGTGCGGATGCGCTTGTTGATCACATCCAGCAGGTGGTCGTCGTCCTCGCAGACGACCTCCACCATCAGGTCGAAGGAGCCCGCGGTCATCACCACGTACTCGCATTCGGCCATGGCTGTCAGCGCTTCCGCGACCGGATCCAGGTCGCCCTCGACGTTGATGCCGACCATCGCCTGCCGTCGGAAACCCACGGTGAGCGGGTCGGTGACGGCGACGATCTGCATGACGCCCTGGTCGAGCAGCTTCTGGACGCGCTGCCTCACGGCGGCTTCGGAAAGGCCCACGGCCTTGCCTATCGCCGCGTAGGGGCGGCGACCGTCCTCTTGGAGCTGTTCGATGATCGCCAGGGAGACGGCGTCGATCGTCGGGGACGAACCGGTTCCGGTTCTGGAGTCTGTGCTTCGACTGGCCACGGCTTCACTGTGCACCGAGATTGTCCGTTGTGCAACCCCGGAGCGATGTAATTCGTTGTGAGCGGCTCCAAATCTCACTGAATCCGAAGTTGCGGGGGGTCGGGGCTGTTGAAAGCGTCAGTCGAGCGATTAGGCTGAGGTGTCTCGCCCATCGGGACACCGCACAAGGACGTGCGACGACAGAACGTGACAGGAGGGGTGGCAAGTGACCACCGAGCTGCGCCGGCTGCGTAACTACATCAACGGGGAGTTCCGCGACGCGACCGACGGCCGCACCATCGAGGTGGTCAACCCGGCCACCGGCGAGGTGTACGCCACGTCCCCGCTCTCCGGGCAGGCCGACGTCGACGCCGCCATGGAGGCCGCCGCGGCCGCCTTCCCCGCCTGGCGTGACAGCACGCCTTCCGAGCGCCAGAAGGTGCTCCTCAAGATCGCGGACGCGTTCGAGGAGCGGGCCGAGGAGCTCATCGCCGCCGAGGTCGAGAACACCGGCAAGCCGGTCGGGATCACCGCGAGCGAGGAGATCCCGCCGATGGTGGACCAGATCCGCTTCTTCGCCGGTGCCGCCCGGCTGCTGGAGGGCCGCTCGGCCGGCGAGTACATGGAGGGCATGACCTCCATCGTCCGCCGCGAGCCGGTCGGCGTCTGCGCCCAGGTCGCGCCGTGGAACTACCCGATGATGATGGCCGTGTGGAAGTTCGCCCCGGCGCTCGCCGCGGGCAACACCGTCGTCCTCAAGCCCTCGGACACGACCCCCGCGTCGACCGTCCTGATGGCCGAGATCATCGGGCAGATCGTGCCCAAGGGCGTCTTCAACGTCGTCTGCGGCGACCGCGAGACGGGCAAGGCCATGGTCGAGCACCCGACCCCGGCGATGGCCTCCATCACCGGCTCCGTGCGCGCCGGCATGCAGGTCGCCGAGTCGGCGGCCAAGGACGTCAAGCGCGTCCACCTGGAGCTGGGCGGCAAGGCCCCGGTCGTCGTCTTCGAGGACACCGACATCGCGAAGGCCGTCGAGGACATCTCGGTCGCGGGCTTCTTCAACGCCGGCCAGGACTGTACGGCCGCCACCCGCGTCCTCGTCCACACGTCGATCCACGACGAGTTCGTCGCCGCCCTCGCCAAGGCCGCCGCCGAGACGAAGACCGGCCAGCCGGACGACGAGGACGTGCTGTACGGCCCGCTCAACAACGCCAACCAGCTGAAGCAGGTCACCGGCTTCATCGAGCGCCTCCCGGCGCACGCCAAGGTCGAGGCCGGCGGTCACCGCGTCGGCGACAAGGGCTACTTCTACGCTCCCACCGTCGTCTCCGGCCTCAAGCAGGACGACGAGATCGTCCAGAACGAGGTCTTCGGCCCGGTCATCACCGTCCAGTCCTTCACGGACGAGGCCCAGGCCCTGGAGTTCGCCAACGGCGTCGAGTACGCCCTGGCCTCCTCCGTCTGGACCAAGGACCACGCGCGCGCGATGCGCATGTCCAAGGCGCTCGACTTCGGCTGCGTGTGGATCAACACCCACATCCCGCTGGTCGCCGAGATGCCCCACGGCGGCTACAAGAAGTCCGGCTACGGCAAGGACCTCTCGGCCTACGGCTTCGAGGACTACACGCGCATCAAGCACGTCATGACCTCCCTGGGCTGATCACCACCCGGCTCCGCGCGGCCCGGCACCCTGGTCGACAGGGTGTCGGGGCCGCGCGCCGTCGCTCGACGGACCGTCCATTGCCGCAGGTGGCGGGCGGCCGGGATGCTGTCCGGGTGAGAGCGACAGTCAGCAGTTACGTGTCCCGCCGGTCCCTGCTGCGCGGCGCCGGCGGTGTCGGGGCCGCGGCCCTGCTCGCCGGCTGCGGGGTGCCCGCCGCCTACGTCGAGGAGGGCGACCGCACCGGGCGTGACCTGTCCGCGCGGGACCGGACGGTCGACTTCGCCAACTGGCCGCTCTACATCGACACCGACGACGACACGTCCAGGCGCCCGACCCTGGACGCCTTCCGGAAGCGCACCGGGATCTCCGTCCGGTACACCGAGGAGATCAACGACAACGACGAGTTCTTCGGCAAGATCGGCCCGGCGCTGATGAACCGCCAGGAGACGGGCCGCGACCTGATCGTCGTCAGCGACTGGATGGCCGCCCGCTTCGTCCGCCTCGGCTGGGTCCAGGAGATGGACCGCGCCGCCCAGCCGAACGTCGCGCGGAACATCAACCCGCAGCTCCGCTCGCCCGCCTTCGACCCGGGCCGGCTGCACAGCGTGCCCTGGCAGTCCGGGATCACCGGCATCGCGTACAACCGCCGGAAGCTCGGCCGGGAACTGCGCTCCACCCGGGAGCTGTGGGCCGACGACCTGAGCGGCAAGGTCACCCTGCTCTCCGGCCTCGACGAGTCCTTCGCCCTGCTGATGATGGGCGAGGGCGTCGACGTGACCCGGTGGACCGGCGACGACTTCCACGCCCTGTGCGAGCGGATCGAGGGGCTCGTCCGGCGCAAGCACATCCGGCGTTTCACCGGCAACGACTACATCAAGGACCTGTCGACCGGCGACGTGCTGGCCTGTCAGGCGTACTCGGGCGACGTCATCCAGCTCCAGGCCGACAACCCGGACATCGAGTTCGTCGTGCCCGAGGAGGGCGCCGAACTCTGGGCCGAGTCCCTCATGATCCCCAACCACGCCCGGCACAAGGCCAACGCCGAGAAGCTCGTCGACTACTACTACGAGCCCGAGGTCGCCGCCGAACTCGCCGCCTGGGTCAACTACGTCTGCCCGGTGCCGGCCGCCCAGACCGTCCTCGCCGATTCCGGCGACGAGGAGCTGGTGGCCCTCGCCGAGGACCCGCTGATCTTCCCCGACGCGGCCATGCGCGGCCGGCTCGCCATCGCCCGGGACATCGCGGCCGGTGAGCGGCAGGAGTTTGCGAAGAGGTGGAACTCGATCGTCGGGCTGTGAGTTGCACCGGCATGACGGACACTCGCCTCCCTCCGCTCGCCGCCTACGGTCTCTTCCTCGCCTGGGCCGTGCACGACGCCGAGGAGCTCGCGCGCGGGCCGCGCTGGCTCCGGGAGAACCTGCCGGGGCTGCGCGAGCGCTTCCCCGAAGTGCCGGAGGCGGTGTGGCGGGCGGCCGAAGGGGTCGACGAGCGTGAATTCGCCGCGGCCGTCGGGGTGATGGCGGTGATCGTCGCCGCGGCCGCCGCGGCGGGCGCGCGCTCCGGCGGCCGGTCGGCCTTCTACCAGGGCGCGGTCACCGGCTTCGGGCTGCACGGGCTCGTCCACCTCGCTCAGGCCGCCGCCGTACGGGACGTGACACCCGGCTCGGTCACCTCGCCGCTCGTCGTCATCCCCTTCTCGCTGTGGGCGCGCGGCCGGCTGCGGCGGGCCGGAGTGCTACGGCCGGTCCGGCTCGGGGGAGTGGTGGCGGGGCTCGCGTTTGCGGCGGGGGCGACGGTGGTCTCGCATGCGGTGGGACGCAGGCTCGCCGCGCGTTTCTGAACGTGATCAAAATCAACCGCCCCACCTTTCTGAACGCGTTCAATAGGGGTGTACGTTGCCCCCATGAGTCAAACGAACGGGCCGAGAGCCCTTCTCGCGCGCATCCGCGCCTGGCTGGTCGTCTTCGTCGTCTGCCTGGTCCTGAGCGGGGTCACCGCCTTCCCGCTCGTCACCGAACTCAGGCTGCTCGACTCCGCGTTGACCGGCTGGGCCTCGCCCGTGGCCGACCTCCTCCCCGGACTCGCCGAGTGGATCCACCGGGTGCGGGAAGGCGTCACGGCCGCCGACCGGCAGGCCCCGTACCTGCTCTACGGCACCGACTGGCTGGCCTTCGCGCACCTCGTCATCGCGGTCGCCTTCCACGGTGTCCACCGCGACCCCGTCCGCAACATCTGGGTCGTCGAGTTCGGCATGATCGCCTGCGTCGGCATCATCCCGCTCGCCCTGATCTGCGGACCGATCCGGGACATCCCCTTCTGGTGGTCGGTCATCGACATGTCGTTCGGCGTCGTCGGCATCCTGCCGCTCCTGCACGTACGCCGGCTGATCAAGCGCCTGGAGGCCGCGACCACGGCGCCGGAGCCGGTGGCCGTACCCGCGTAGCGGCCGCCCGGACCGCCGCCGTCACCCGGTCCAAGGGTACGCCGGTGGGGACCGTCACCCCGACGGCGGCGACCGTCCCGGCCGGGCCCCGCACCGGGGCCGCCACCGTGAGCTCGCCCAGCCGGTGCTCCTCCGCGCAGACCGCGAGGCCCTCCGCGCGGGCCCGGGCCAGCTGGGCGGACAGCGCCGCCGCGGAGACCACCGTGTGGCGGGTGAGGCGCGGGAGGTCGGCCGGGGGAGCGGTGAGCAGGACCTTGCCGAACGCCGTCGCATGCCCCGGCAGCCGCTCCCCGCTCACCAGGCACAGCGCGCCCGCGGCCCCGGGGCCGGTGAGCACCGCCAGGTCCGCGCGGCCGCCCGTCCGGGCGCCCAGCACCCCCAGCGCCGGCAGCGCCGCGTCGAGCAGGCCGCGCGGGCAGGGCGCCGCCGCGCCGAGCGCACGCAGCCGCAGCCCCAGCCGGTACGTGCCGTCCGCGGCCCGTTCGAGACCGCCCCAGGCCACCAGCTCCCGGACCATGCGCAGGGCCGTCGGCGCCGGCAGCCCCGTCCGCGCCGCGATGTCGGTGAGCCGCAGCGACGCCGGCCCGCCCCGCGCGGCGTCGAAGGCGTCCAGTACCGAGAAGAGCCGTCCCGCCACGCTCTCGCCCATGTCGCCGACCGCGCCTTTCACTCAGTGGAAGCCCGGGCTTCCCGGCCGCGCCGGCCCCGTACGAGGCTCAACACATGAACCTCGGTCTCGCTTCCGACGCCCTGCTCTCCACCACCCGTGCCGTCCGGCACCGCCTCGACCTCACCCGGCCCGTGCCCCGCGAGCTCCTGGAGGAGTGCGTGGACCTCGCCGTCCAGGCGCCCACCGGCCGCAACCGGCAGCGCTGGCACTTCGTCATCGTCACCGACCCGGCCCGCCGTGCCGTCCTCGCCGACCTGTGGCGGGCCGCGCTGACCGCGCCCGGCGCCCATCAGCCGCTGCCGGACCGGGACGTGCGCAGGGCCGAGGTCGCGCCCGGCGTGATGGACCGGGTGTACTCCGGCGTCGGGCATCTGCACCGGCATCTGCACCAGGTGCCCGCGTACGTCATCCCCTGTGTCGAGGGCCGCACCGAGGGCGCCACCGTGACCCACCAGGCCGGCACCTGGGGCTCGATCCTGCCCGCTGCCTGGAGCTTCATGCTCGCGGCCCGCGAGCGTGGGCTCGGCACGGTGTGGACGACGGGGAACCTGCCCGTGGAAAGGGAGTTCGCGCGCTTCCTGGGCATCCCGTACGAGCACGTGATGCAGGCCGCCTTCATCCCCCTCGCCTACACGCTCGGCACCGACTTCCGGCCGGCCCGGCGGATCCCGCGCGAGCAGGTGCTCCACTGGGACCGGTGGTGACCGGCCCGCGGGGCGGTCAGCCGGGCATCCCGTACGCCGCCACCATGAGGCCGAGGGCCGTCCGGTTCATGTCCTGGCCCTTGGCGTCGGTGGCGTTGACGCTGTAGACGAGGGTGCGGGCGCCGTCGCGCGTCGAGGCGATGGCGGTGTTGTACCCCCAGCGGCCGCCGGTCTTGCCCCACACCTCGCGGCCGCCGAGCCGCTTCATCGACAGGCCGGCCGAGTAGGCGGCCGGGTCGCCGGTGTTCAGGTCCGTCACCTTCGGCAGCGTGAACATCTCCTCCAGGAGCGGACCGCGCACCACCCGGCCCGCGAACAGGGCCCGGGTGAACCGCTCCAGGTCGGCGGTGGTCGAGATGATGTCGCCGGCGGCCCAGCCGTCCGTCACCCCCCACACCGAGACGTCACGCAGCCCGGTCGTGCCGTCGTCGAGCCGCATCGTCTGGTAGCCGTGGTTGTACGGCCCGTCGATCCCGGCCGCGGCGCCGGGGAAGTACGTGTCGCGGAGACCGAGCGGCCGCAGGATCCGCCGCTCCACCTGGTGCTCGTACGAGTCGCCGGTGACCCGCTCCACGATCAGACCGGCGATCGTGTAGCCGATGTTGAGGTAGTGCTGCCGGGTGCCGGGGCGGAACTCGCGCGGCTGCGCCGTCGCCGAACGGACCAGCTCCTCCGGCGTGTGGACGTCGAACCGGTTCGCGTACCACTCCTCCACCGTCTCGCCCGGCAGGTCGGCGGCCGGGATGCCGTGGGTGTGGTTCAGGAGCTGGCGCACCGTCACCCGGGCGTACCGGCCGGGGATCAGGTCGGGGAGGTACGAGCGGGCCGGGCGGTCCAGATCGATCCGGCCCTCGGCGGCCAGCTGGAGGACGGTCGCCGCCGTGAACACCTTCGTCACGGACCCGGCCCGGAAGCGGGCGGCCGCGTCCGCCGGGGCGTTCGTCTCCAGGTCGTGGACGCCCGCACTGCCCTGCCAGGAGCCCTCGGTGCCGCCGACCCGGACCAGCGCGGCCGTCGCGTCGGCGCGGGGGAGCCCGGCGATCACCGCGCTCAGGTCCGCACTCGACGGCGCGGACGACGCCGACGCGGCCACCGCGGGGGGCGCCGCGGCGAAGGCCGGGGTGATCGCCGGTGCGGTGACGGCGCCCAGGACCAGGGCGGCCGCGAGCAGCGTGCGGGTGGACTTCCTCATCGTCAACTCCGTGGGTGTGAGCCGTTGTTCTCGATGGCTCCATCCTGCTGACCGGCGGCGATCCACGGATCGCCCGCACCGGCGGTCTTCGGGTGGACGGTTCCTCGCCGACGCGGGGGAGGGCCGGGCTACCCGCCTCCCCCGGACGGGGGAGAGCCCGCCGCGACGAGCCCCGTCTCGTACGCGCAGATCACCGCCTGGATCCGGTCGCGCAGCCCCAGTTTGGCGAGCACGTTCCCCACATGGGTCTTCACCGTGTGGTCGCTCACCACCAGCTCGGCGGCGATCTCCGCGTTGGACAGACCCCGCGCGAGCAGCAGCAGCGTCTCCCGCTCGCGGCCGGTCAGCACGTCGAGGCGCGCGTCGGGGGCGCGGTCCGCCGGGCGCGGTCCGCCCGCCGTGTACTGCTCCACGAGCCGCCGGGCCACGGACGGCGCGAGCAGCGAGTCGCCCGCCGCCACCACCCGTACCGCGTGCACCAGGTCGTCCCGGCGCACGTCCTTGAGGAGGAAGCCGCTCGCGCCCGCGTGCAGCGCCTCGTACACGTACGCGTCGGTGTCGAAGGTCGTCAGGATCACCGTCCGGCAGGCGGACTCCGCGCTGATCGTCCGGCACGCCTCGATGCCGTCCGTGCGGGGCATCCGGATGTCGAGCAGCGCCACGTCGGGGGCGAGGAGGCGGACCGCCTCGACGGCCTCCGTCCCGTCGCCGGCCTCCGCGACGACCTCGATGTCCGGCTGCGCGTCCAGGATCATCGCGAAGCCGCTGCGGACCAGTTCCTGGTCGTCGGCGACCACCACCCGGATCGTCATCTCTCCGCCTCCGCCGTCCTCGTGGTCTTCGCCGTCTCCGGCGTGGTGGGCACGGGCAGCAGGACCCGCACCTCGAAGCCCCGGCCGCCCGGGCCCGGGCCCGTCGCCGCCGTCCCGCCGTGCGCGGCGGCCCGCTCCCGGATGCCGACCAGGCCGTGGCCGCCGGCGCCCGGCCGGGGGCCGCGCCCGTCGTCCGTCACCGTGACGCCCAGGGCGCCCTCCCGGTAGGCCAGCCGGACATCGGCGGTACGGGCGTGGGCGTGCTTGACCACGTTCGTCAGCGCCTCCTGGACGATCCGGTACGCGCTCGCGCCGGTCGCCGCCGGCAGCGCCCGTACCCCGCCCTCCGTCTCGTACGTGACGGACAGGCCGCTGGACCGCACCCGTTCCACGAGGTCCGGGATGCCGCCGAGGTCCGGCTGCGGCTCCCGGGGGGCCGTCCCCTCGCCGCCCTCGCGCAGCAGCCCCAGCATGTGGCGCAGCTGGGCCATCGCCTCGCGGCCCGTCTCCGAGATCGCCTCGAACGCGGCCTCGGCCCGCGCGGGCGCCGCCCGTACGGCCACCGGACCGGCCTCGGCCTGCACGATCATCAGGCTCACCGCGTGCGACAGGATGTCGTGCATCTCCCGGGCGATCCGGGCCCGTTCCCGTGCGGCTGCCTGCTCGGCCTCGATCCGGTGCGCCCGCTGCCGGGCGTCCTGGAGCCGGCCGAAGACGTACGCGGCCACGAACACGAAGAGCGAGAAGGTCAGTTCGCGAGCCGACTGGGTGTTGAGCCACACCGAGACCGGCACCGCGACCAGCATGAGCCCCGCCGTCGCCAGTCGCTTCCAGGCCGGCGAGAGCACGGCGACCGTGTAGACGCTGACGAGCCCGGTGTACGGCAGCGGCTGCCCCGGCCCCTCCAGGGCCAGCCTGTACAGCGAGCTCGCCGCCAGGATCGCGAGCAGCACCGCGAGGGGCGCGCGGCGCCGCCAGACCAGCGGCACCACGGTGAGCGTGGTCAGCCCGTACGCGGGCCAGGTCGCCGGTTCGAGTTCGGGCCCGCGCGGCACCACGAACGGCATCGTCATCGCCGCCTGGACTAGGAGCGCGATGCCGATGTCCACCGCCCACGGATTGGCCGTGCCCCAGCTCCGCGTCCGCTCCCAGGCCCCCCGGACGTCCCCCCGTATGCCCATTACGGCTTACGGCCCACGGCGCCGAACTGGGCCACGACCGGGGCTCCTTCGGCGCGCCAGCGCGCGCACGACACGATCCCCGGCTCCAGCACGTCGAGCCCGTCGAGGAAGGAGGCGAACTCGGCGCGGGTGCGGGCGGTGATCGGCGGGGTCGCGTGCTCGTTCCAGAAGGCCATCGCGGCCTTGTTGGCCTCGCCGCCGAGCTCCGGCTCCAGGGTGGGGTGGGTCAGCACCAAAAAGCTTCCGGAGGGGACGGCGTCCATCAGCGTCCGCACCACCGACCGGGCCTCGTCGGTGTCCAGGACGAAGTTGAGGATGCCGAGCATCAGCACCGCGACCGGACGGGACAGGTCGAGGGTCGCGCCGGCCGCCGCGAGGATCCTCTCCGGGTCCCGCGCGTCCGCGTCGATGTACTCGGTGACGCCCCCGGGCGCGCTCGTCAGGAGCGCGCGGGCGTGGGTGAGGACGATCGGGTCGTTGTCGACGTAGACGATCCGGGCGTCCGGGGCGGTCCGCTGGGCCACCTCGTGGGTGTTGTCGGCGGTCGGCAGGCCCGTACCGATGTCGAGGAACTGGCGCACGCCCGCCTCGGCGGCCAGATGGGTCACCGCCCGGCCGAGGAACGCCCGGTCCGCGCGGGCGACTTCGCCGATGCCGGGGTAGAAGCCGGTGACCTGGTCGCCGACGGCGCGGTCCACCGGGTAGTTGTCCTTGCCGCCCAGCCAGTAGTTCCACACCCGGGCGTTGTGGGCGATGTCGGTCCGGATCCGGTCGGTCACGCGTCAGCCTTTCGCAGGACGGCGGAGAGGGCGTCGACACGGTTGGTGGTGATGGCGTCGGCCCCGTTCAAGATCAGCTTACGCATGGTGCGCCGGGTGTCCGCCGTCCAGGCGGAGAGGAGCAGGCCGTCCCGGTGCACCCGCTCGCTCAGCGCCCGACTCACCAGCCCGAAACGGTAGTTGAGCCACCTCGGCCGCACCACGTCGAGCAGGATCGGGCGGGGCGGGGCGAGCGTGGTCCAGGTCAGGGCGATCTCGGCGGCCGGGTCGGCGGCCCGCACCTGGAGCATCGCGACGGCCCCGGCGCAGTAGTACACCCGCTCCGCGGCGCCGCACTCGCGGACCGTGCCGACGATCCGACGGACCGAAGCCTCGTTCCCGCCCGGCAGGTCCAGCATCAGACGGTGGTCCCCGGCGGCGAGCAGTGCCTCGCGGAGCGTCGGCACCCCGCCGTCGGTGAGCTCGCGCAGCTGCGCGTGGGAGAGCTCCGCGAGGGGCCGGTCGTGCCCCCAGAGCCGCTTCAGGGTGTCGTCGTGAAGGAGGACCGGGACGTCGTCCTTCGTCACCCGGACGTCGATCTCGACGGCGTCCGCCCCCCGCTCGATCGCCGAGGCGATCGAGGGGAGCGTGTTCTCACGGACGCGGTACGGGTCGCCGCGATGGCCTACGACAGTGACGGAGCGCATGGCCCCATTCTCGTCGTCGTCAGCGCGCCAGCCAGTCGTTCGTGTACGTGTCGATCTCGGCGGCGATCAGGGCCTTGCCGGCCGGGTCGAGGAAGGACGCCTCGACCGCGTTCTTGGCGAGGGCGGCGAGGCCGCGCTCGTCGAGGCCCAGCAGGCGGGCGGCGACGGCGTACTCGTTGTTGAGGTCCGTGCCGAACATCGGCGGGTCGTCGCTGTTGACCGTGACGAGCACGCCCGCGTCCACCATCTGCCGGATCGGGTGCTCGTCCAGGGTGGCGACGGCCCGGGTGGCGATGTTGGAGGTCGGGCAGACCTCCAGGGCGATGCGGTGCTCGGCCAGGTGGGCGAGGAGCGCCGGGTCCTGGACCGAGCTGGTGCCGTGGCCGATGCGCTCGGCGCCCAGGTCGTTGATCGCGTCCCAGACGGTCTGCGGGCCGGTCGTCTCGCCCGCGTGCGGGACGGAGTGCAGGCCGGCCGCGCGCGCCAGGTCGAAGTACGGCTTGAACTGCGGGCGCGGCACGCCGATCTCCGGGCCGCCGAGGCCGAAGGAGACCAGGCCCTCCGGGCGGATGCCGTCGGTGGTGGCCAGGCGGGCGGTCTCCTCGGCGGAGGCCAGGCCGGCCTCGCCGGGGATGTCGAAGCACCAGCGCAGGATCGTGCCGAACTCGGCCTCGGCCGCCTTGCGGGCGTCCTCGATCGCCGCCATGAAGGCGCGCTCGTCGATGCCGCGGCGGGTGGAGGAGTAGGGGGTGATGGTGAGTTCGGCGTACCGGATGTTCTGGCGGGCCATGTCCCGGGCGACCTCGAAGGTCAGCAGCCGGACGTCCTCGGGGGTGCGGACCAGGTCGACGACGGAGAGGTAGACGTCGATGAAGTGCGCGAAGTCGGTGAACGTGAAGTAGTCGGCCAGCGCCTCCGGGTCCGTGGGGACCTTGGAGTCCGGGTGCCGGGCGGCGAGTTCGGCGACGATCCGCGGCGAGGCGGAGCCCACGTGGTGGACGTGCAGCTCGGCCTTGGGAAGGCCGGCGATGAAGGGGTGGAGGTCGGTCATCGAATCATCGTAGGCCGGTCGGGTCCCCCCTCGGGGGGCGCCTCGTCGGCCGGGCCGGGCTCGCGGAGTCCCGCACCGTGCCCGGCCGCCGGTCGGTCCCTGATCGGGTCCGACCGGCAGGACACCCCCCGGAGGTGAGGTCGTAGCATGACGTGACCACGATGGGGGAGGCCCATGTCTGACAACCGAGACCAGCCGCAGGGCGGGTACGACCCGGCGGACCCGTGGGCTCCGCCGAACCGCGACGGGGTGGAACTGAGCAAGTCGGCGTCACCGACGCCACCGCCCGTGCACGACCAGATGACCGTGACGTCGATGCCGGCCGCCACCGGCCCCGGCGGCGACGTCCCGCCGCCGCCGGTGGCCCCGGGCGGCCCGGCGGCGACGCCCGACGCGTACGGCTATCCGCCGGCCACGCCCGGGGCGTACGGCTACCCGGCCACCCCGGCCCCGCAGCCGGCCGCGCCGACGCCGCCGACCGCGTCCGGATACGGATACCCCGGCTACGGCTCCGGGTACGGCCAGCAGCAGCCCGGCTGGCAGCAGTCCCCGTCCAACGGCATGGGGACGACCGCGATGGTGCTCGGCATCATCGCGGTGGCCGGGTTCTGCATGTACGGCCTGGGAATGATCCTCGGCATCCTCGCCCTGATCTTCGGCGTCATCGGCCTGAAGAAGGCGAACCGGGGCGAGGCGACGAACCGGGGCATGGCCATCGCGGGCATCGTCCTCGGTTCCATCGGCACCCTGGTGAGCGCCGTCTTCCTCGGCTTCATCATCTGGGCCATCGCCCAGGACTCGTCGAGCTACGACGACTCCGGCACCGACGACCCGTTCGCCTCGGTCCTGGAGATCGAGCGCGGCCGCTGACGCCCGGACGACAGCAAGGGCCCCGCACCTCACCGAGGTGCGGGGCCCTCGCGCGTGCGCGGCCCGTCGGTCGTCCTGGGGCCTGTCGTCACATTCCCTACCGGCCCGATGCGTCCAGCCCGCTCCGGAGCCGGTCGCGGGCCTCCATCAGGGCGAAGCCGAGGAGGTTGAGGCCGTGCCAGCGGGCGGGGTCGTGGGCGCGGGGGTCGTCGGCGGCGAGTCCGATGCCCCAGATGCGGTCCACCGGGCTGGCCTCCACCAGGACGCGGTCCCCGGTGCCGAGCAGGTACGCGCGCAGGGACGGGGCCGAGGCGAACTTGTGGACGCTGCCCTCGACGACGATGCCGAAGCGCTCGCGCTCCCAGACCGTGTCGTCGAACCCCCGCACCAGACGGCCCGCCTTCTTGGCCTCCGCGGGGGTACGGGCGGTCAGCGCGGCCCGCTCGGCCTCGGCGTCCCCGAAGAGCCGCGCCTTGGCCGCCATCATCCAGTGCTCGGCCGTCGCGTACGCCACCCCGTCGACCGTGAAGGGCGCCGGCCACCACTGGCTGAGGCAGCTCGCCGAAAGGCGTCCGTCCGGATGCGGACGGTGACCCCAGAAGAGCAGCCACTTCAGCCGGTCACCCCTGTTGACCTGCTGTGTCAGCTCGTCGATCTTGTTCATGCATGGGAGTGTGGCAGCCGCCACGGACACTCCGTACGGAGATTTTCCGGCCGCCTCGACACATGGTCGACCGATTCCGTCGCGTAACCAAAAGGCAACAACGGAATCACTTGTTGGGGCACTTTCATCATGTCAGGATCGGCACTCAATTCGAGCTGGAACAACGGAGAGCGTCATGGGCAACCGCTTCCAGGTGACGGACCGCTTCGCGGACGGCGCACAGTACATCGGCGGGCGGCTCCGAGCCGGAACCTCCGGTCAGGAACACAGCGTGATCGACCCGGCGACCGGGGACAGCGTGTACACCTACACCCTCGCCTCCACCGCCGACGTGGACGAGGCCGTCGCCGCCGCCAAGGCGGCCTTCCCCGGCTGGGCGGGCGCGACCCCCGGCGAGCGCTCCGACGCGCTGCACCGCCTCGCCGGCGTCCTCGCCGAGTGGTCGGACGAGATCGCGCGGGTCGAGTCGCTCCAGTGCGGCAAGCCGATCAGGCTCACCACCGAGTTCGACGTGCCGGGCACCATCGACAACACCGCCTTCTTCGCGGGCGCCGCCCGCCACCTCCAGGGCCAGTCGGCCGCCGAGTACAGCGGCGACCACACCTCGTACATCCGGCGCGAGCCGATCGGCGTCATCGGCTCCATCGCCCCCTGGAACTACCCGCTCCAGATGGCCGCCTGGAAGATCCTCCCGGCGATCGCGGCGGGCAACACCATCGTCCTGAAGCCGGCCGAGCTGACCCCGCTGACCTCGCTGATGTTCGCGCAGGCGGCGAAGGAGGCCGGCATCCCCGACGGTGTCGTCAACATCGTCAGCGGCTCCGGGCGGGTCGTCGGCGAGCACCTCGTCGGCCACCCCGACGTCGTCATGACCTCCTTCACCGGCTCCACCCCGGTCGGCAAGCGGGTCGCCGAGGTCGCCACCGCCACCGTGAAGCGGCTCCACCTCGAACTGGGCGGCAAGGCCCCCTTCGTCGTCTTCGACGACGCCGACCTGGAGGCCGCCGCGCACGGCGCCGTCGCCGCCTCCCTCATCAACAGCGGCCAGGACTGCACCGCCGCCACGCGCGCGTACGTCCAGCGCCCGCTCTTCGACGCCTTCGTCGCCCGGGTCGCCGAGCTGATGGAGACCGTCCGCCTCGGCGACCCGCTCGACCCGGCCACCGACCTCGGCCCGCTCGTCAGCCACCGCCACCGCGACAGCGTCGCCGGCTTCGTCGAGCGCGCCCGCGGCTACGCCACCGTCGTCACCGGCGGCGAAGCCCCGGGCGGCGACCTCAAGGACGGCGCCTACTACCGTCCGACCCTGATCGCCGGCGCCGCGCAGGACAGCGAGGTCGTGCAGTCGGAGATCTTCGGACCGGTCCTGGTGGCCCTGCCCTTCGACGGCGACGACGAGGGCATCCGGCTCGCCAACGACACCCCCTACGGCCTCGCCGCCTCCGCCTGGAGCCGCGACGTCTACCGGGCCAACCGCGCCACGCGGGAGATCAAGGCCGGCTGCGTCTGGGTCAACGACCACATCCCGATCATCAGCGAGATGCCCCACGGCGGCACCAAGGCGTCCGGCTACGGAAAGGACATGTCGGTGTACTCCTTCGAGGAGTACACGCAGGTCAAGCACGTGATGTTCGACAACACCGCGGTGGCCGCGAAGGACTGGCACCGCACGATCTTCGGGGACCGATAGCAGCCCGCCGCCCGACCAGCGGCTCACACCATCCCGAAAGGGCACAGCGCATGGAGCAGTACGAGCCCGACAGCCTGTCCGCCGCGCAGCAGGCGGCGATACGGCGCAGCCTGACGAGCGGCCGGGGCGCCCTCAGCCGTCGTTCGATGCTGCGCGCCGGCGGTGTCGGCGCGCTCACCCTCGGCGGTCTCGCCGGGCTGAGCGCCTGTGGCATCCCGCCGGCCAAGCGGGAGGGCCAGGGGCCCGCCTCCACGGACTTCTCGGCCAAGGAGAAGAGCGTCGCCTTCTCCAACTGGACCGAGTACATGGACGTCAGCGAGGACGAGAAGTCCCGCCCCACCCTGGAGGCGTTCGCCAAACGCACCGGGATCAAGGTCAAGTACACCGAGGACATCAACGACAACGTCGAGTTCTTCGGCAAGATCAAGCCGCAGCTCGCGGCCGGCCAGGACACCGGCCGCGACCTGATCTGCGTCACCGACTGGCTCGCGGCCCGGATCATCCGGCTCGGCTGGGCGCAGAAGCTCGACTCCTCGAACCTGCCCCACGCCTACGCGAACCTGTCCGCCCAGTTCCGCAGCCCCGACTGGGACCCGGGCCGCGCCTACTCGTACCCGTGGACCGGCATCTCCACCGTCATCGCCTACAACGTCAAGGCGACCGGCGGGAAGAAGGTCGACTCGGTCAGCCAGCTCCTGGACGACCCGTCCCTCAAGGGCCGGGTCGGCTTCCTCACCGAGATGCGCGACTCCGTCGGCATGACCCTGCTGGACCTCGGCAAGGACCCCGGGCACTTCACGGACGCCGACTACGACGCCGCGATCGGGCGTCTCCAGAAGGGCGTCGACAAGAAGCAGATACGCCGCTTCACGGGCAACGACTACACCTCCGACCTGGACAAGGGCGACCTGGCGGCCTGCCTCGCCTGGGCCGGCGACGTCATCCAGCTCCAGGCGGACAACCCGGACATCCGGTACGCCATCCCGGCCGCCGGATACATCACCTCCAGCGACAACCTGCTCGTCCCCGCGCAGTCCCGGCACAAGACGAACGCCGAGAAGCTCATCGACCACTACTACGAGCTTCCCGTCGCCGCCCAGCTCGCCGCGTACATCAACTACGTCTGCCCCGTCGACGGGGTGAAGGACGAACTCGCCAAGATCGACCCCGAGCTCGCGAACAACACGCTGATCCTCCCGGACAAGGCCATGGCCAAGAAGTCGCACGCCTTCCGCTCCCTCACCAGCGCGGAGGAGACGGCGTACGAGGAGAAGTTCGCCAAGCTCATCGGCGCCTGAGCCCGACGTCGTCCACCTCTCTCACTCCCCTGGGACCGCAACCCATGACTGACAAGACTGCTCACACCGGAAAGAACACTGGCGGCGGCGACGTCCGTCTCACCGGGATCAGCAAGTCGTACGGCTCGTTCACCGCCGTCCACCCGCTGGACCTGACCGTCCCGCAAGGCTCCTTCTTCGCCCTCCTCGGCGCCTCCGGCTGCGGCAAGACCACCACGCTGCGGATGATCGCCGGCCTGGAGGACCCGAGCACCGGCACCGTCTTCCTCGGCGACAAGGACGTCACCGACCTCCCGCCGTACAAGCGGCCGGTCAACACCGTCTTCCAGTCCTACGCGCTCTTCCCGCACATGGACATCACCGAGAACATCGCCTTCGGCCTGCGCCGGCGCGGCATCAAGTCGGTGAAGAAGCAGGTCGACGACATGCTGGAGCTCGTCCAGCTCGGCGACAAGGCCCACCACAAGCCGCACCAGCTCTCCGGCGGCCAGCAGCAGCGCGTCGCGGTGGCCCGCGCCCTCATCAACCACCCGCAGGTGCTCCTCCTCGACGAGCCGCTCGGCGCCCTCGACCTCAAGCTGCGCCGGCAGATGCAGCTGGAGCTCAAGCGGATCCAGACCGAGGTCGGCATCACCTTCGTGCACGTCACCCACGACCAGGAGGAGGCCATGACGATGGCCGACCAGGTCGCGGTGATGAACGGCGGCCGGGTCGAGCAGCTCGGCGCCCCCGCCGACCTGTACGAGAACCCGCAGACCACCTTCGTCGCCAACTTCCTGGGCACCTCCAACCTCATCGAGGCCGAGGTCCTGGAGACCGGCTCGGACGTGCTCGTCACGGCCGGCGGCGGCAAGCTCCGGATACCCGGCGACCGCTGTACCTCCGCCGTCCGCCAGGGCGGCAAGGTCCTCGTGGGCGTCCGCCCCGAGAAGATCTCCCTCGCGCACGCCGACGACGCGGGGCAGATCGCCGACGGCCGCAACCGGGTGACCGGGCGGATCGCCGACTCCTCCTTCATCGGTGTCTCCACCCAGTACGTGGTGAACTCGCCGGCGGGCGCGGAGCTCCAGGTGTACGAGCAGAACATCGAGCGGGACACCCGGCTCGTCCCCGGCGCCGAGGTCGTCCTGCACTGGAACCCGGCCCACACCTTCGGCCTCGACGCGGCGCAGGACATCGACGCGGGCGTGGAGACGGTGGAGGACGCCGCATGACCGCAACCCTGGCGAAGGAAGCGCCCCCGATCGAGGAACCGGTTCTGCGCAAGCCCTCCACCCGCAAGCGGCTCGTCCCCTACTGGCTGCTGCTGCCCGGCATCATCTGGCTGCTCGTCTTCTTCGCGCTGCCGATGGTCTACCAGGCGTCGACCTCGGTCCAGACCGGCAACCTGGAGGAGGGCTTCCAGGTCACCTGGCACTTCCAGACCTACTGGGAAGCCTTCCAGGAGTACTGGCCGCAGTTCGTCCGCTCCCTGCTGTACGCCGGCACGGCCACCCTGCTCTGCCTGCTCCTCGGCTACCCGCTCGCGTACCTCATCGCCTTCAAGGCCGGCCGCTGGCGCAACCTGCTCCTCGTCCTCGTCATCGCGCCCTTCTTCACCAGCTTCCTCATCCGGACGCTGGCCTGGAAGACGATCCTGGCCGACGACAGCCTCGTGGTCGACGCGCTGAACGCGCTGCACGTCCTGGACGTCACCAGCTGGCTCGGATGGACCGAGGGCGACCGGGTGCTCGCCACCCCGATGGCCGTCGTCTGCGGTCTGACGTACAACTTCCTGCCCTTCATGATCCTGCCCCTCTACACCTCCCTGGAGCGGATCGACGGACGGCTGCACGAGGCCGCGCAGGACCTGTACGCCTCGCCGGCGACCACCTTCCGCAAGGTGACCTTCCCGCTGTCGATGCCCGGCGTCGTCTCCGGCACCCTGCTCACCTTCATCCCGGCGAGCGGCGACTACGTCAACGCCGAACTGCTCGGCTCGACCGACACCAAGATGGTCGGCAACGTCATCCAGTCGCAGTTCCTGCGGGTCCTCGACTATCCGACGGCCGCCGCGCTCTCCTTCATCCTCATGGCGATCGTGCTGCTCATGGTCACCGTCTACATCCGCCGAGCGGGAACGGAGGACCTGGTCTGATGCGCTGGATCCGTCGCAACCTCGTGGTCATCGCGGGCCTGCTGACGCTCGCCTACATGATCCTGCCGAACATCGTCGTGATGGTGTTCTCGTTCAACAAGCCGAACGGGCGCTTCAACTACTCCTGGCAGCGCTTCTCGCTGGACGCCTGGAAGGACCCCTGCGGCGTCGCCGACATGTGCCAGTCGCTGTCGCTGTCGCTCCAGATCGCCGCCTGGGCGACCCTCGGCGCCGTCGCGCTCGGCACGATGATCGCCTTCGCGCTGGTCCGCTACCGCTTCCGGGCGCGCGGCGCGATCAACTCGCTGATCTTCCTGCCGATGGCGATGCCCGAGGTCGTCATGGCCGCCTCGCTGCTCACGCTCTTCCTCAACATGGGGATAGAGCTGGGCTTCTGGACGGTCCTGATCGCCCACATCATGTTCTGTCTGTCGTTCGTCGTGACGGCGGTCAAGGCCCGGGTCATGTCCATGGACCCGCGCCTGGAGGAAGCCGCGCGCGACCTCTACGCGGGGCCCACGCAGACCTTCCTGCGCGTGACCCTGCCGATCGCGGCACCCGGCATCGCGGCCGGCGCGCTGCTCGCCTTCGCGCTCTCGTTCGACGACTTCATCATCACCAACTTCAACGCGGGTCCCAACACCGTGACCTTCCCCATGTTCGTCTGGGGCTCGGCGCAGCGCGGCACCCCCGTTCAGATCAACGTCATCGGCACCGCGATGTTCGTCCTCGCGGTACTGATGGTCATGGCCGGGCAGATCATCACGAACCGGCGCAAGAAGACAGCAACAGCCTGACCGAGCCCCGGTCAGGCACCGAAGGAGTTGGAAACCATGGCCCCAGTCGCCATGCGTCTCGCTGCACAATCTCTCTCCGACGCCCAGCCCGTCCCCTTCTGGCTGGAAGACCCGGGCAAGCCCGGCGCCCTGCCCGCCCTCACCGGCACCGAGAAGTGCGATCTCCTCGTCGTCGGCGGCGGTTACAGCGGACTGTGGACCGCGCTCCTCGCCAAGGAGCGCGACCCCGCCCGGGATGTCGTACTGATCGAGGGGCGCGAGGTGGGCTGGGCCGCCTCGGGCCGCAACGGAGGCTTCTGCGCCGCCTCCCTGACCCACGGCTTCGGCAACGGGCTCGCCCGCTGGCCGCAGGAGCTGCCGCAGCTGGAACGGCTCGGTGAGCAGAACCTCGACGGCATCGAGGAGGCGGTCGCCCGCTACTCCCTCGACTGCGACTTCGAGCGCACCGGCGAGATCGACGTCGCCACCGAGCCGTACCAGGTCGAGGAACTGGCCGAGGTGTACGCGGAGATCGACCGGCTCGGTCTCGCGGACGGCCTCGAACTCCTCGACCGGGACGCCGTCCGGGCCGAGGTCGACTCGCCGACCTTCCTCGGCGGCCTCTGGGACCGCCGCGGCGTCGCCATGCTCAACCCGGCCAAGCTGGCCTGGGGCCTGAAGCGGGCCTGCCTCGGCCTGGGCGTCCGGATCTTCGAGAACACCCCCGGTCTGGAGCTGGTCTCCGTCGGCGCCGGCATGGGCGTGCGCACCCCGTACGGCCGGGTCGTCGCCGAGCGGGTCGCGCTCGGCACCAACGTCTTCCCGTCCCTGGTCAAGCGCGTCCGGCCGTACACCGTCCCGGTCTACGACTACGCGCTGATGACCGAGCCGCTCAACGCCGAGCAGCTCGCCTCCGTCGGCTGGAAGAACCGGCAGGGCCTCGGCGACTCCGCCAACCAGTTCCACTACTTCCGGATCACCGCAGACCACCGCATCCTCTGGGGCGGCTACGACGCGATCTACCCCTTCGGCGGCAAGCTGAACGCCGACATGGACCACCGCCCGGAGACCTACCTCAAGCTCGCCGAGCACTTCTTCCGCTGCTTCCCGCAGCTGGAGGGGCTGCGCTTCAGCCACGCCTGGGGCGGCGCGATCGACACCTGCTCGCGCTTCTCGGCCTTCTTCGGCACGGCCCACCAGGGCAAGGTGGCGTACGCGGCCGGCTTCACCGGCCTCGGCGTCGGCGCCACCCGCTTCGGCGGGGACGTGATGCTCGACCTGCTCGCCGGGGAACGCACCGAGCGCACCGAGCTGGACATGGTCCGCTCCAAGCCGATGCCGTTCCCGCCCGAGCCGATCGCCTGGGCCGGCATCGGCATCACCAAGTGGGCGCTTGCCCGCGCCGACGAGAACGGCGGCAGGCGCAACCTGTGGCTGAAGACGATGGACCGCTTCGGCCTCGGCTTCGACAGCTGACCCGCGACGACCCCTCGCCATCGGGTGTGACTCACCTCACAACCGGCGGGTAGGCGAAGTCGCGTAAGAGAAGCCCCCGTACCCGCTCTCTCCGGGTGGACACCGTGTCCGCGCGGAGAAGGAGAGCTTTGTGATGACTGGTACGGGGGCTTCTGGCGTCAGGAGCGCGGTGGAGTGGCTGGCCTCGGTCGCACCCGATCCCGACGCCTGCCGGTGGGAGTGGGAGCGCAACCCGCACGGGGTCGCGCTGCTGCCCGCCGGCAGGCGCTGGGACGTGCTGATCCTGCCGGGCGAGCTGGGCGGCCCCACGCTCGACGTGCTGAACCGGCTGGTGGACCGGCCGGGGCCGGTCCTCGCCGACTTCGGCGACGCCCGGATCGGCTTCTTCGTCCCGCCCGGCACCGCCGCCCGCTGGCTCGGCACCGGGGTGCGCGGCGCCGGCGCCGGCACCTGGATCGTGGTGCCGTATCCCGGGCGGGTGACCGGCGGGGTGCGCTGGCTGGTGGCGCCGGACGGCGCGGGCACGCTCAACGACGCCTCGCTCCTGGAGCTGGCGATGCACGAGGCGGCGGGCGGGCTGGCCCGGGGTGAAGGGGGGAGCGGCGGGGTCTGACCGCCCGCGAGGAACGAACAGAGGTCTTGACCACTTGATTGGTCTGGACCATGCTGTGGCGCGCTCCCACCTCGATTCCCCCACCCCCGGAGGCAGTTGTGGACCGCACCAGACCCCTCACCCTGCTGTTGGCGGGCGCCCTCGCCGCCGGCGGACTCCTGGCAGCCACCCCCACGGCCCAGGCCGCCGACGCCGAACTCGCCCGCAACGGCGGCTTCGAGGCCGGACTCGACGGCTGGACCTGCTCGGCGGGCAGCGGAGCCGCCGTCACGTCCCCCGTGCACGGCGGGACGAAGGCGCTCCAGGCCACCCCGGCCGGCAGCGACAACGCCCGCTGCTCCCAGACCGTCACCGTCAAGCCCAACTCCTCGTACACGCTGAGCGGCTGGGTCCGCGGCAGCTACGTCTACCTCGGCGCGACGGGCACCGGCACCACCGACGTCTCCACCTGGACCGGCTCCGCGCCCGACTGGCAGCGCCTCGCCACCACCTTCACCACCGGCGCCTCCACCACCTCGGTGACGATCTACACCCACGCCTGGTACGGCACCCCCGCCTACCAGGCCGACGACCTCTCGCTCTACGGCCCCGGCGGCGACCCGGTCCAGCTCCCGGCCGCCCCCACCGGTCTCGCGGCCGGCTCCCCGACCTCCACCACCGTGCCGCTCACCTGGGCCGCCGTGTCCGGCGCCACCTCGTACCACGTCTACCAGGGCGCCACCAGGATCCAGACGGTCACCGGCACCTCGGCCACCGCGACCGGACTCACCGCCTCCACCCCGTACACCTTCCAGGTCACCGCCGTGAACAGCGCCGGCGAATCCCCGAAGTCGGCCGCCGTGACCGCGACCACGACCTCCGGCGGCGGAGGCGGGGGCGGCGGCCTGCCCGCGCACGCCCTCGTCGGCTACCTCCACGCCAGCTTCGCCAACGGCTCCGGCTACACCCGGATGGCCGACGTCCCCGACTCCTGGGACGTCGTCAACCTCGCCTTCGGCGAACCGACCTCGGTGACCTCGGGCGACATCCGCTTCAGCCTCTGCCCGGTCGCGGAGTGCCCGAACGTCGAGACGCCCGCCGAGTTCAAGACGGCGATCAAGGCCAAGCAGGCCGCGGGCAAGAAGGTCCTCATCTCCATCGGCGGCCAGAACGGCCAGGTCCAGCTCGCCACCACCGCCGCCCGCGACACCTTCGTCTCCTCCGTCTCGAAGATCATCGACGAGTACGGACTCAACGGCCTCGACATCGACTTCGAGGGCCACTCGCTCTCGCTCCAGACCGGCGACACCGACTTCCGGAACCCGACCAGCCCGGTCATCGTCAACCTGATCCAGGCGGTCAAGACCCTCAAGGCCAAGTACGGCCCCGGCTTCGTCCTGACCATGGCCCCGGAGACCTTCTTCGTCCAGCTCGGCTACCAGTACTACGGCTCGGGCCCCTGGGGCGGCCAGGACCCGCGCGCCGGCGCCTACCTGCCGGTCATCCACGCCCTGCGCGACGACCTCACCCTTCTGCACGTCCAGGACTACAACTCGGGCTCCGTCATGGGCCTGGACAACCAGTACCACTCCATGGGCGGCGCCGACTTCCACATCGCCATGACCGACATGCTCCTCACCGGCTTCCCCGTCGCCGGCAACACCGACCGCTTCTTCCCCGCCCTCCGCGCCGACCAGGTCGCCATCGGCCTCCCCGCCTCCACCCAGGCGGGCAACGGCCACACCGCCCCGGCCGAGGTGAACAAGGCCCTCGACTGCCTGACGAAGAAGACCAACTGCGGCACGTACCAGACCCACGGCACCTGGCCCGCCCTGCGCGGCCTCATGACCTGGTCGATCAACTGGGACCGCTACAACCAGTGGGCCTTCTCGCAGAACTTCGACGCGTACAACTGGAGCTGACGGCCAGGATCAGCAGCCCCAGGCAGAGGCTGGCCACCACGTCCAGCGGCCAGTGGAAGCCGCGCAGGACCAGTCCGGTCCCCGTCGCCGCCGTGAGTACGGCGGCGACGGGGATCAGCCGGTTCGAGACGAGGAACGCGGCGCCGAAGTAGGCGACCGTCGCCGTCGCCGTGTGGCCCGACGGGTAGTAGCCCTGGGCCCAGGGTTCCAGGGGGCCGGGGCGGGCCGTCCACTCCTTCAGGGGGATCACCGCCAGCGGTACGGCGGCCATGGCCAGCCCCGCGTACAGGGCGGCGGCGCGCCGGCCGCGCAGGAAGGCGTACGCCATCGCGCAGGCCAGGACCGGAAGGGCGACCGTCATGTTGCCGAGGTCGGAGGCGAGTTCGCCGAGCCACCGGGGGACCGAGTCCACCACCGCGTGGGACACCCGCTCGTCGAGCCTGGCCAAGGGGCCGTGGACGAGCACCTGCCAGGTCACGACGACGAGGGCGACGAGCGCCGAGAAGAGAGCCGGCCGCCCTGGAACAGGGGGGGTGGTTCCAGGGCGGCCGAGGGGATCGGGCTGCCGCGCGCCCCGGGGGGTGTGGGGCGTGCGGCCATCCGATCGGTGAGGAGTCCCGGAGCACGAGGCGCCGGTGGTGTGCGCGAAGGCACGGTGTGGGCGGGGCTGGGGAGGCTCCGCCCGGGGTGTTTCTCTCATCTGCAGAAACCGTACGCCAGAGAAGAGGGGGCCGACAGCGGGAACGGTATCCCGCCATCGGCCCCCCACAGAGTCTTCACACCGTGTGTGAGTTCCGGGTCGTGAGGACCCGGAACGCTCAGATCTGGGCGAACGCGTTCTCGATGACGTCGAGGCCCTCGTTGAGCAGGTCCTCGCCGATGACCAGCGGCGGCAGGAAGCGCAGCACGTTGCCGTAGGTGCCACAGGTCAGGACCAGCACGCCCTCGGCGTGGCACGCCTTCGCGAGCGCGCCCGCGGCCTCCGGGTTCGGCTCCTTGGTCGCGCGGTCCTTGACCAGCTCGATCGCGATCATGGCGCCGCGGCCGCGGATGTCGCCGATGGCGTCGAACTTCTCGGCCATCGCCGCCAGGCGGGCCTTCATGAGCTCCTCGATGCGCTGCGCCTTGCCGTTGAGGTCGAGCTCCTTCATCGTCTCGATGGAGCCCAGCGCGGCGGCGCAGGCCACCGGGTTGCCGCCGTAGGTGCCGCCCAGACCGCCGCCGTGGACGGAGTCCATGATCTCGGCGCGGCCGGTGACGGCGGCGAGCGGCAGACCGCCCGCGATGCCCTTGGCGGTGGTGATGAGGTCCGGGACGATGCCCTCGTCCTCACAGGCGAACCACTGGCCGGTGCGGCAGAAGCCGGACTGGATCTCGTCCGCGACGAAGACGATGCCGTTGTCGTTGGCGAACTTCACGATCGCCGGCAGGAAGCCCTTGGCCGGCTCGATGAAGCCGCCCTCGCCGAGGACCGGCTCGATGATGATCGCGGCGACGTTCTCGGCGCCGATCTGCTTGGTGATGTTGTCGATCGCCTGGGCCGCGGCCTCGGGGCCGCAGTTCTCCGGGCCGGTGGGCCAGCGGTAGCCGTAGGCGACCGGCACGCGGTAGACCTCGGGCGCGAACGGACCGAAGCCCTGCTTGTACGGCATGTTCTTCGAGGTCAGCGCCATCGTGAGGTTCGTACGGCCGTGGTAGCCGTGGTCGAAGACGACGACGGCCTGGCGCTTGGTGTACGAACGGGCGATCTTGACCGCGTTCTCGACGGCCTCGGCGCCCGAGTTGAACAGCGCGGACTTCTTGGCGTGGTCGCCCGGGGTCAGCTCGGCCAGCGCCTCGCAGACCTCCACGTAACCCTCGTACGGCGTCACCATGAAGCAGGTGTGGGTGAAGTCCTGGAGCTGCGCGGACGCGCGGCGCACGACGGCCTCGGCGGAGGCGCCGACCGAGGTCACGGCGATGCCGGAGCCGAAGTCGATCAGACGGTTGCCGTCGACGTCCTCGATGATGCCGCCACCGGCCCGCTGGGTGAAGACGGGGAGCGTGGAGCCGACGCCACTGGCGACCGTGTCGAGACGGCGGGCCTGAAGCTCCTGCGACTTCGGACCGGGGATGGCGGTGACGACGCGCCGCTCCTGCGGGACAGCGTTCATGCGGGGCTCCTGGGGATGTTCTGGACGCACTTGCGGGTTTCCTCCGCAGGCTAGGCGGGGGAACGGGCGAGAGGCATGCGCCGATCGGGAGTGATGGGGGGTGTGTCGTTGTCCGGGATGGACAGGGCCCGTCCGGTTCCGCCCCCCGGAGACGCCGTACCGGTGATCGGCCGTACGGGTGGTCGAAACCCCTCCGGGGCGGTCCCGGCCCACTAGATTGACGGTGGCACAGACGCGGCGACCTGGCTGTTCAGGGGGCAGGGGTTCATGGAGACCGACGGCACGTACGAGTCACGCGACACCAGGGGCAGCGCGGTCCCGCGCCCAGCGGGGCCGCCGACCGGTGCCCCGGCCCACGCGGCGCCCCCGGCCGGACCCCCGCAAGGGGGCGCGCGTCCGGCCCCGCCCCGCGTCCCGCCCCGCCCGACGGGCGCCCCGGGAACCCCCGAAGCCCCCGCCGGGCCGGGGTATCCGGCCCCCGCCGGGCCCGGGCCCGCCGCACCCGCCGCCCCTGTCGTCGCTTGGCTGGACGCACCGCGCCCCGAGACCGCGCCGCCCGGCGTCTGGCGGTTCCGGCACGTGCCCCCGCCGCCGCCCAAGGAAGCCCGGCGGCTCGCGCCCGTGACCGTGGTCGGCCTGGTGATCCCGCTGGTCGTGGGGCTCCTCCTGTGGTCGGCATGGCGGCGCGGCGTCGTCCCGTACCAGTGGATCCCGCTCGCCACCTTCACCCCCGGCGACTGGTGGTACGCCGGAGGCACCTCGCCCCGCGACTGGCACGGCGCCGAGGCCCACGTCGTCTACGACGGGGTCTTCTTCGCCGGCCTCCTCTACGCGATCGCCCGCCTCGGCGCCTGGGCCGAACTCGCCCGCCATCTGCTCGCCGACCGTCGGCCGCCGGTGCGCGCCGCCCTCGCGGCCGGCGCCGCGCTCCTCGCGCTGACATTCGTCTGGCCGGACGCCTTCCCCGGCGTCGGCTGGGAGCCGCTGCCCCTGGTCGGCCCCGCGCTCTCCCTGGTGGTGCTCCTCGGCGGCGGCTACGACGTCCTCGCCTCGCCGTTCCTCGTCTACACCGTGTACACGGTGATCACCGCGGCCGTGCTGTGGCCGTTCGCCCGCCTCGGCGAGTGGCGCGCCCTGGCCCGCGCCCGGCTCCGGGCCCGCGCCGCCCGCGGCGCCACCGCCCCCGCGGCCCCGCTCGACGCGGCGGCGCCGGTCCCGCTCTCGCAGTGGCCCGAACTGCGGGCCGCGGGGGAGCGGCGGGCCGCCGACCTGCTCGCCGCCGAGGTCCACGCCGGACGGATGAACGACGTGGACTGCGCGCGCGTACGCCGGCACCTGGACGGGCGGGGAGGGGGCGCCGGAAGCGGTCCCGCCTCCATCGCCGACACCGTGCTGAGCCAGGGCGCGGCCGCCTGGGCGCACCCCTCGGGCGACCGCGACCTGCCGGTCCGCGCCGCCACCCACGACCTGCTGCTCGGGCAGGTCCGCATCGGCCGCTGCGTGGCCGAGGAGCGCAACCCGGCCGCCTACCGGGGCGCGGGTCTGGCCCTCGACCCGTCCGTGCTCGGCACCTCGCTGCTCGTCGTGGGGCCCTCCGGCGCCGGGAAGACGGCCCGCCTGACCCGCCCGGTCGTCGAGTCGCTCACCCTCCAGGCCCTGACCGGGGGCTGCGCGGTGGTCGCCGTCGGCGCGGCCGACGCGCAGCTCGGCCCCGACGACGCCTACGACGTGGTCGTCAGGCCGGGCGACCCGGCCTCGCCGTACGACCTCGACCTGTACGCCGGACTCACCGATCCCGACGAAGCGGCGGCCCTGCTCGCGGAGGGGCTGGTGGGGGACGTCGAGCAGCTCGACGCCCGGCGCGCCGCCACGGTCCTCGCCCAGCTGATCGGCCCCCACCGGGCCGTCCACGGCCGCTTCCCCTCCGTACCCGCGCTCCGCGAACTGCTCGAAGCGGGCCCGGAGACGCTGACCGCGCTGCTCGACCGGCTGCCGGCCGACAGCCCGGCCGCGATGCGCCGCGAGCTGGAGGCCCGCGTCCGGCAGGCCGGCACGGCCGCGGACGCCGGGCCGCTCCTGGCGGACCGCCTGTCCCTGCTCGACCGGCCGGTGTTCGCCGAGTTCTTCGGCGCCGACACCGGAGGCGTACGGCCCTTCTCCCTGAAGTCCGTCGTCCACCACCCCCTGCGGGTCCGCGTCACCCTGCCCGAACGCGGCCACGAGGAGGCGTCGCGGCTCCTCACCCGGCTGCTCCTCGCCCAGTTCCTGGCGGCGGCCAGGACCGCCGGCAACCGCGGCCACTTCGTCTGCCTCGTGCTCGACGACGCCACGGGGGCGGTCACCACCGGAACGGTCCGCTCCCTCCAGCGGCTCCGTCCGCAGAACGCGGGCGTCGTCCTCGGCCTGCGCACCCTCGGCGAGGTCCCCGAGCCCCTGCACGGCCCGCTGCTCGGCTCCGTCGGCTGCCGCGTGGCGCTCGCCGGCATCACCACCTGGGACGGCCGGGGCTTCGCCGAGACCTGGGGCAAGGAATGGATCGAGACCACCGAGGTGGCCCACCACACCGTCTTCGCCGACCAGCCGATGACCCGGTTCATCCACGCCCTGCGCAAGAAGGTCACCGGCAAGGCGGTGACCACCGACGCCGTCACGACCCGGAAGGTCGAACGCGAGCGGTGGTCCGCGTCCGAACTGGCCCACTCCGTGCCGCCCGGCCACGCCGTCGTGTCGCTGACCACCGTCCGGGGCGCGCACACGCCCCCCGTCCTGGTCGACCTGCGCGGCTGACCGGGACGCGAGGGACCCGGGCCGGGGGCCCCTCGCGCCGGGGCGGCCGAGAGCCCCGCGCGCCCGGGTGGCCGAAGCCCCGGGTGGCCGGGTGGCCGAGAGTCGTCCGTTCCGCGTGGCTGAGCGGGCACCCATCGGCCCTGGCACAATCGGGGGCGCCGCTCGGCTGAGCGGTGCCCCCTCGCTCAAAGGTCCGACGGTCGCCAATGCCGCCCACCCTCGCCTCGCTCGTGCAGCACTCCGCCCTCAAGCTCATCGTCCGGGCCGGTGAGGACCGTCTCGACACCCCCGTCCGCTGGGCCCATGTCAGCGAGCTCGCCGACCCCGTCCCGTACATGGAGGGGGGCGAGCTGCTCCTCACCACCGCGCTCACGCTGGACGCGGAGGACCTGGAGGCGATGCGCCGCTATGTGCGGCGGCTGCTGGGGGCCGGGGTCGTCGGGCTCGGCTTCGCCGTCGGCGTCAACTACGAGGAGATCCCGCCGGCCCTGCTCGACGCGGCCCGCGAGGAGCACCTGCCGCTCCTGGAGGTGCCCCGCAGGACCCCGTTCCTCGCCATCAGCAAGGCGGTGTCGGCGGCCATCTCCGCCGACCAGTACCGGGCCGTGACGGCCGGTTTCGAGGCCCAGCGCGAGCTGACCAGGGCGGCGCTCGGCGAGGGTCCCGAGGCCGTCGTCGCCCGGCTCGCCGCGCACGTCGACGGCTGGGCCGCGCTGTACGACACCTCCGGCACCGTCGTCGCCGTCTCACCCGAGTGGGCGGCCCGCCGGGCCGCCCGGCTGACCGCCGACGTGGAGCGGCTGCGCGACCGGCCGGCGCCCGCCAGCGCCGTCGTCGGCGGTACGGACGACCGTGTGGAACTCCAGTCGCTGGGCACCGGACGGCGGGTGCGCGGCGCCCTCGCGGTCGGCACGGGCGCGCCCCTCGGCACGGCCGAGCGGTACGCGGTGCACTCGGCGATCGCGCTGCTCACCCTGACGACGGAACGTTCCCGCTCGCTCCAGGCGGCGGAGCAGCGGCTGGGCGCCGCGGTCCTGCAGATGTTGCTCTCGGGCCAGCCGGACCACGCGCGCGCGGTGGCGGGCGATGTGTACGGCGGGCTGCTCGACGCCCCGTTCCGGCTGCTCGTCGCCGAGTCCGCCGGGGGAGAGACGGCCGCCGAGCCGCCGCTGCCGGTGCTCGCCGAGGCCCTGGAGGCGGCGGCCGCACGGGCCGGCGAGGCGGTCCTCGCCGTGACCGGGAGCGGAGAGCGGCTCGTCGTCCTCGCGGGCGACGGCGGCGCGGTCGTCGCCGCGTGCGAGGGATACGCGGAGCGCGACGCGGAGGACGTCGGCGTCGTCATCGGCCTCTCGGCCCCGGTCGCCCCGGTCGGTGCCGCCGGCGCGTACAAGCAGGCCGAGCAGGCGCTGTCGGTGGCCCGGCGGCGCGGCCGCGCGCTGGTCGAGCACGAGGACCTGGCGGCGGGCTCGGTCCTGCCGCTCCTCGCCGACGACGCCGTCCGGGCCTTCGCCGACGGGATGCTGCGGGCCCTGCGGGACCACGACGCGACGGGCCGCGGCGACCTGGTCGCCTCCCTGCGCGCCTGGCTCTCCCGGCACGGCCAGTGGGACGCGGCGGCGGCGGACCTGGGCGTCCACCGGCACACCCTGCGCTACCGGATGCGCCGCGTGGAGGAGATCCTCGGCCGTTCCCTCGACGACCCGGACGTCCGCATGGAGCTGTGGCTGGCGCTGAAGGCGACGGGCGAGGGCACGGAGTAACGGCCCACGCGTCCCACCCGGCCCGTACGTCCCACCCACCCCACCCGTGCGCCCCGGCCCGGTCAGCCGTCGGAGGAGGCGTCCCCGTTCCCGCCGCCGCGCCGCAGGCTCCGCCGGCGGCCCTCGCGTACCACCTCGCCCCCCAGGAGGGTCACGGCGGCCACGGCGCGGACCCAGCGCGGGCCGCCGCGGGCCGCCCACACCACGCAGGCGCAGCCTCCGACGGCGAGGACCAGGACGCCGATCAGTACGTAAAGGATCATGCTTTTCCCCCTTGGTGGTGCGGTCCCGACCATCCTGTCACCCCGTCGAGGGCGGCCTGAAGAGGTGGCGCGCGGCCCTCGTGGCGCCCGCGTTCCGATATTCCTGCCCGGATCCGGGCAGATTTCTTGGTTGTTCGCCCCCGGACTCCCTACTCTCCTGCACATGACAAGCTCCGCCGTCGATCCGGCCCCCGAGGCCCGTCAGGCCGCCCCCGAACCCCTCGACATCGCGACCCCGGCACCGGCCCGCCGGATCACCGGCGCCGTGTGGGCCGCGCTCGGCGTCGTGTACGTCGTGTGGGGGTCGACCTACCTCGGCATCCGGATCGCCGTCGAGACGATGCCGCCCTTCCTCTCCTCGGGCGCCCGCTTCGTCACCGCGGGCCTGCTGCTCACCGGGATCATCGCCTGGCGCCAGGGCCCCGCCGCCCTCAAGGTCACCCGCCGGCAACTCGGCTCCGCCGTCCTGATCGGCCTTCTCCTCATCCCCGGCGGCAACGGCCTCGTGGTGCTCGCCGAGACCTCCATCCCCTCCGGCCTCGCCGCGCTCCTCATCGCCGTCGTCCCCGCCTGGGTCGTCATGCTGCGCGCCGCCACCGGCGAGCGCCCCGGCCTCGGGGCCGTCGGCGGCGTCCTGCTCGGCCTGGTCGGCCTCGCCGTCCTCACGCTGCCCGGTCTGAGCGGCGAGGTGAAGATCGGCGGCATGCTCGTGGTCGTCCTCGCGACCCTGCTGTGGTCGGTCGGCTCGTTCTCCTCCTCCCGCCTGCCCATGCCCCCGAACCCGTTCACGGCCAGTGCGTACGAGATGATCGTCGGCGGTCTCGCCGGGCTCCTGATCGGCGCCGTCCGGGGCGAGCACCACGGCCTCGACCTGACCGCGGTATCGGGCCGCTCGTGGGCGGCCCTGGCCTACCTGATCCTCTTCGGCTCGCTCCTGGCGTTCACGGCGTACGCCTGGCTCCTCCAGGCCGCCCCGCTCTCCCTCGTCGCGACCTACGCCTACGTCAACCCGGTCGTCGCCGTCCTCCTCGGCGCGCTCGTCCTGAACGAGGCCCTGACCTGGCCGCTCCTGCTCGGCGGCGCGGTCGTCGTCGGCGGCGTCTGTCTGATCGTCTCGACCGAACGCCGCGGGTGACGGCGGCCCCTTCGGCCAATTCGGACAGAGGTCCATCCCCATCACTCCACACCGGACAAGCCCACGCTTGCCGCACCGGCCCTAACGTGTCACGAGAGCAATCGCTCGCACCCCCCGATACGGAAAGGGCCGGGACGCAATGACGACCACCCACGCCTTCTGGCTCGCCGGCCGCGAGGCCACCGGCGAGGCCACCTTCGACGTCACGAACTCGTACGACGGACGTCTGGTCGGCAAGGTCAGCGTGCCCACCGAGGCCCAGGTCGAGGAGGCCGTCGCCGCCGCGCACGCCGTCGTCGACGAGTTCGCCGCGACCCCGGCGCACGTCCGCGCCGCCGCCCTCGACCACGTGTCGAAGCGGCTCGCCGAGCGCACCGAGGAGATCGCCCTCCTGATCTCCGCCGAGAACGGCAAGCCGATCAAGTGGGCCCGCGGCGAGGTCGGCCGTGCCGTCTCCGTCTTCCGTTTCGCCGCCGAGGAGGCCCGCCGCTGGAACGCCGGCGAGGCCCAGCGCCTGGACACCGAGGCGGGCGGCGCGGGCCGCCTCGCCCTGACCCGCCGCATCCCCAAGGGTGTCGTCCTCGGCATCGCGCCGTTCAACTTCCCGCTGAACCTCAGCGCCCACAAGGTCGCCCCGGCCATCGCCGTCGGCGCCCCCATCATCCTCAAGCCGGCCCCGTCGACCCCGATCTCCTCCCTGATCCTGGGCGAGATCCTGGCCGAGACCGACCTGCCGGCCGGCTCCTGGTCCATCCTGACCGTGCCGAACGACCGCATGCCGGCCCTCGTCCAGGACGAGCGTCTCCCGGTCATCTCCTTCACCGGCTCCGACAAGGTCGGCTACGCCATCCAGCAGTCGGTGCCCCACAAGCACTGCACCCTGGAGCTCGGCGGAAACGCCGCGGCCGTCGTCCTGCCCGACTGGTCCTCCGAGGAGGACCTGGACTGGGCGGCGAGCCGGATCGCCACCTTCTCCAACTACCAGGGCGGCCAGTCCTGCATCTCCGTCCAGCGCGTGATCGTCGACTCCTCCGTCCACGACCGCCTGCTGCCGAAGATCGTCGCCGCCGTGGAGTCCCAGGTCACCGGTGACCCGTCCGACTCCGCCACCGACGTCGGCCCGCTGGTCGACGAGGCCGCGGCGCAGCGTGTCGAGTCCTGGGTCGACGAGGCCGTCGCGGCCGGCGCCAAGCTCCTCACCGGCGGCAAGCGCGAGGGCGCGACCTACGCCCCGACCGTCCTCACCGACCTCCCGGCGGACGTCACCCTGGCCCGCGCCGAGGTCTTCGGCCCGGTCCTGACCATCACCAAGGTCGACGGCGAGGCCGAGGCGTTCGCCGCGGTCAACGACTCCGACTTCGGCCTCCAGGCCGGTGTCTTCACCCGCGACCTGCAGACGGCCTTCCGCGCCCACCGCGCGCTCGAGGTCGGCGGCGTGATCGTCGGTGACGTCCCCTCGTACCGCGCCGACCAGATGCCGTACGGCGGCGCCAAGCGCTCCGGCGTCGGCCGCGAGGGCGTCAAGTACGCCATGGACGACTACACGTACGAGCGTGTCCTGGTCCTCACGGGCCTGGCGCTGTAACCCGTACGCCACGAGGCCAGGCGGCCCGAGCCCACTGTGCGGGGGTTCGGGCCGTCTTTCGTCGTGCCCACGGGCGCGTCGACCAGCCGGAGGACCTCGGCCGGCCCCGCCCGGGAGACACCGGGCACGCCCCCCGCACCCCCAGCCCCGCCGCCCCCGCACCCCCAGCCCCGCCGCCCCCGCGCCCCCGGCCCCGCCCCGCCTCCCGCGGACCTCTCCGCTCCCGCCGCCTTTCCGAACCCCCGGTTATCGGGTACGACGGACAGGAAGCCCCAGGAGGCGTCCATGACCGCACCCACCCAGCGGCCCAAGGTCACCGAACGCGAGGCCCGCCAGACGGCCGAGGCGGCGCGCGAGCGGGACTGGCACAAACCGAGCTTCGCCAAGGAGCTGTTCCTCGGCCGGTTCCGGCTGGACCTCGTCCACCCCCACCCGCTCCCCGCCGACGAGGACGTCCGGCGCGGCGAGGCGTTCCTCGCCGTCCTCCGCGACTTCTGCGAGACCCGGATCGACGGCGCCCGCATCGAACGCGAGGCGCGCATCCCCGACGAGACGATCACCGGCCTCAAGGAACTCGGCGCCCTCGGCATGAAGATCGACCCGGCGTACGGCGGCCTCGGCCTCACCCAGCTGTACTACAACCGCGCCCTCGCCCTCGTCGGCTCCGCCAGCCCCGCCGTCGGCGCGCTGCTCTCCGCGCATCAGTCGATCGGCGTACCGCAGCCGCTCAAACTGTTCGGCACCCAGGAGCAGAAGGACACCTTCCTGCCCCGGCTCGCCCGCACCGCCCTCTCCGCGTTCCTGCTCACCGAACCCGACGTGGGCTCCGACCCGGCCCGGCTCGCCACCACCGCCGTACCCGACGGGGACGCGTACCTCGTCGACGGCGTGAAGCTCTGGACCACCAACGGGGTCGTCGCCGACCTCCTGGTCGTCATGGCCCGGGTGCCCGCCTCCGAGGGCCACCCCGGCGGCATCACCGCCTTCGTCGTCGAGGCGGACGCCCCCGGCATCACCGTCGAGCACCGCAACGCCTTCATGGGACTGCGCGGCCTGGAGAACGGCGTCACGCGCTTCCACCGCGTCCGCGTCCCGGCGGCCCACCGCATCGGCCCCGAGGGAGCCGGCCTCAAGATCGCCCTCACCACCCTCAACACCGGCCGGCTCTCCCTCCCCGCCACCTGCGCGGGAGCCGCCAAATGGTGCCTGAAGATCGCCCGCGAATGGTCCGGCGTGCGCGAGCAGTGGGGCAGGCCCGTCGCCCGCCACGAGGCCGTCGGCACCAAGATCTCCTTCATCGCGGCCACCGCCTTCGCCCTGGAGGCCGTCGTCGACCTCGCCTCCCAGCTGGCCGACGAGGACCGCAACGACATCCGCATCGAAGCCGCCCTCGCCAAGCTGTACGGCTCCGAGAAGGCATGGCTCATCGCCGACGAGCTCGTCCAGATCCGGGGCGGCCGCGGCTACGAGACCGCCGACTCCCTCGCCGCCCGCGGCGAACGGGCCGTCCCCGCCGAGCAGCTCCTGCGCGACCTCCGCATCAACCGCATCTTCGAGGGCTCCACCGAGATCATGCACCTGCTCATCGCCCGCGAGGCCGTCGACGCCCACCTCTCCGTCGCCGGCGACCTCATCGACCCCGACACCTCCCTCGCCGACAAGGCGAGGGCCGGCGCGCGGGCGGGCGGCTTCTACGCCCGCTGGCTGCCGGGACTCGTCACTGGCCCCGGACAGCTGCCCGGCGCGTACGGCGAGTTCGGCGACCTCGCGGTCCACCTCCGGTACATCGAACGGACCTCCCGCAAGCTCGCCCGCTCCACCTTCTACGCGATGTCTCGCTGGCAGGGCCGCATGGAACTCAAGCAGGCATTCCTCGGCCGCATCGTCGACATCGGCGCCGAACTCTTCGCCATGAGCGCCGCCTGCGTCCGGGCCGAACTCCTGCGCACCACGAGCGACCACGGCGCCGAGGCCCACCAACTCGCCGACGCCTTCTGCCGGCAGGCCCGCCTCCGCGTCGACGAGCTCTTCACCCGCCTCTGGTCCAACACCGACGACCTCGACCGCCGCGTCGTCGACGCCGTCCTCTCCGGCGCCCACACCTGGCTCGAAGCCGGCGTCGTCGACCCCAGCGGCACCGCCCCCTGGATAGCCGACGCCACCCCCGGCCCCTCGACGCGGGAGGACGTCCACCGCCGCATCCCGTGAACGGCCCGCCCGCGTCCCGCCATGCGGAACGCGGGTCCACCGGGCGGAACGGAACGGCAGGATGGGGGCCGTGACCGTCATCGACATCCCCGGCTCCAAGTCCGTCACCGCTCGCGCGCTGTTCCTCGCCGCGGCGGCGGAGGGCACCACCACGCTGCTGAGGCCGCTGGTCTCGGACGACACGGAGGGCTTCGCCGAGGGGCTCGGCGCGCTCGGCTACGCGGTCCGCCGCGAGGCCGACGCGTGGCATGTCGAGGGCCGGCCCGCGGGCCCGGGCGCGGACACCGCGGAGGTGTACTGCCGGGACGGCGCGACGACCGCCCGCTTCCTGCCCACGCTCGCGGCGGCGGGCCACGGCACGTACCACTTCGACGCCTCCGCGCAGATGCGGGCACGCCCCCTCGGCCCCCTGTCGACGGCCCTGCGCACCCTCGGCGTCGACCTGCGCCACGGCGGGCAGGAGGGCCACCACCCGCTGAGCGTCCACGCCCACGGGGTGAAGGGCGGCGCCCTCACCCTCGACGCGGGCCAGTCCTCCCAGTACCTGACGGCGCTGCTCATGCTGGGGCCGCTCACCGCGGAGGGCCTCGACATCACCGTGACCGACCTGGTCTCGGAGCCGTACGTCGAGATCACCCTGGCGATGATGCGGAGCTTCGGCGCGGAGGTCCGCCAGGAGGGCCGGACGTACCGGGTCGCGCCCACCGGCTACCGGGCGGGGACGTACGGCATCGAGCCGGACGCGTCCACCGCCAGCTACTTCTTCGCCGCCGCGGCCCTCGAACCCGGCCGCTCCGTCACCGTCCCCGGTCTCGGCACCGGCGCCCTCCAGGGTGACCTGGGCTTCGTGGAGGTGCTGCGCCGGATGGGCGCCGAGGTGGAGATCACCGACACGGGCACCACCGTCCGTTCCACGGGCACCCTGCGCGGCCTCACGGTCAACATGCGGGACATCTCGGACACCATGCCGACCCTCGCCGCGCTCGCGCCCTTCGCCGACGGGCCGGTCCGCATCGAGGACGTCGCGAACACGCGGGTGAAGGAGTGCGACCGGCTCGACGCGTGCGCGGAGAACCTGCGCCGTCTCGGGATCACCGTCCGCACCGGCCCCGACTGGATCGAGATCCACCCCGGCACCCCGTCGGGACCGGCCGAGATCGCCACCCACGGGGACCACCGGATCGTCATGTCCTTCGCGGTCACGGCCCTGCGCACGCCCGGGATCACCTTCGACGACCCCGGCTGTGTGAAGAAGACGTTCCCCGACTTCCACCGGGTCTTCGACACGTTCGTCCACACCCCGTGAAGACCGCGCGGCGTTTGCGGCAAGAATGGGGGGCATGAGCGACCGCCCCTCTCCTCTCGCCGACCCGCACATCGCCTTCGACGTCTCCGAAGGACGCCGGGACATCGTCGTCCTCGGCTCGACCGGGTCCATCGGCACGCAGGCCATCGACCTGGTGCTCCGCAACCCCGACCGCTTCCGGGTCACCGCCCTGGCCGCCTCGGGCGGCCGGGTCGGCCTGCTCGCCGAGCAGGCGCACCGGCTGAAGGTCGCCGCGGTCGCCGTCGCCCGCGAGGAGGTGCTGCCGGAGCTGCGCGACGCGCTGAAGGCGCTGTACGGCTCCGAGCCGCTGCCGGAGGTCCTGGCGGGACCGGACGCCGCCACGCAGCTGGCGGCCTCGCCGTGCCACACGGTCCTCAACGGCATCACCGGCTCCATCGGCCTCGCGCCGACGCTGGCGGCCCTCGAAGCCGGCCGCACCCTGGCCCTCGCCAACAAGGAGTCGCTGATCGTCGGCGGCCCCCTGGTGAAGGCGCTCGCCAAGCCGGGCCAGATCATCCCGGTCGACTCCGAGCACGCGGCCCTGTTCCAGGCGCTGGCCGCCGGCACCCGCGCCGACGTGCGCAAGCTGGTCGTCACGGCGTCCGGCGGCCCGTTCCGCGGCCGTACGCGGGAGCAGCTGGCCGGCGTGACCCGTGAGGACGCGCTCGCCCACCCCACCTGGGCCATGGGCCCGGTGATCACGGTCAACAGCGCCACTCTGGTCAACAAGGGCCTGGAGGTCATCGAGGCCCACCTGCTCTACGACATCCCCTTCGACCGCATCGAGGTCGTGGTCCACCCCCAGTCGTACGTCCACTCGATGGTCGAGTTCACGGACGGTTCCACGCTCGCCCAGGCCACCCCGCCGGACATGGGCGGTCCCATCGCCATCGGCATCGGCTGGCCCGAGCGGGTCCCCGACGCGGCCCCGGCCTTCGACTGGAGCAAGGCGTCCACCTGGGAGTTCTTCCCGCTCGACACCGAGGCGTTCCCGTCCGTCGGCCTGGCCCGGCACGTGGGCGCCCTGGGCGGCACCGCCCCCGCCGTCTTCAACGCGGCGAACGAGGAGTGCGTGGAGGCGTTTCTCGCCGGGCGGCTGCCGTTCAACGGAATCATGGATACCGTCACTGCGGTCGTCACCGAGCACGGACAGCCCACCCGGGGAACCTCGCTCACGGTGTCGGACGTCCTCGAAGCGGAGACCTGGGCACGGGCCCGGGCCCGTGAGCTCGCAGCGAAGGCAACAGCGGAGGCCCGCGCATGACCGAAATGCTCCTGTACGCCCTGGGCATCGTGCTGTTCGCGCTGGGACTGCTCGTCTCCATCGCCTGGCACGAGCTCGGCCACCTCTCGACGGCCAAGATCTTCGGCATCCGCGTGCCGCAGTACATGGTCGGATTCGGCCCCACGATCTGGTCGAAGAAGCGCGGCGAGACCGAGTACGGCATCAAGGCCATCCCGGCCGGCGGCTACATCCGCATGATCGGCATGTTCCCGCCCGGCGAGGACGGCAAGATCGAGGCCCGCTCCACCTCGCCCTGGCGCTCCATGATCGAGGACGCCCGGGAGGCTTCGTACGAGGAGCTCCAGGAGGGCGACGAGACCCGTCTCTTCTACACGCGCAAGCCGTGGAAGCGCGTGATCGTGATGTTCGCCGGACCGTTCATGAACCTGGTCCTGGCGGCGGCGCTGTTCTTCGGCTCGATGATGACCCTCGGCATCGAGGGCCAGACGACGCAGGTCGCGGGCGTCCAGAAGTGCGTCATCAAGCAGAGCGAGAAGCGCGAGAAGTGCGCGGCGGGCGACCCCGTCTCCCCGGCGTTCCAGGCGGGCCTGCGGGACGGCGACAGGATCGTCGCCTTCAACGGCGCACCGGTGAGCGACTGGGACACCCTCTCCGACCGCATCCGCGACACCATCGGCCCGGCGACGGTCACCGTCGAGCGGGCCGGACAGCGCGTCGACCTGCACCCCACGCTGGTCTCCAACAAGGTGCCGGCCAAGGACGGGGACGGCAAGCTCGTCCAGCCGGTGCGGTACATCGACGCCGGATACCTCGGCTTCGCCTCCAAGTCCGAGGTCGCGCCCCTCACCTTCGGCGAGACCACCGAGCGGATGACCGACCTCCTGGAGAACGGCGTCCACTCCGTGATCGCGCTCCCGGGCAAGATCCCCGGCCTGTGGGACGCCACCTTCGGCGACGGCGAGCGCGCCGACGACTCCCCGGTGGGCGTGCTCGGCGCCGCCCGGATCACCGGCGAGCTGATGACCGTCGAGGCCCCGCCGACGACGATCCTCGTGATGTTCATGAACCTGCTGGTCATGTTCAACGTCTCGCTGTTCCTGTTCAACATGCTTCCGCTGCTGCCGCTCGACGGCGGCCACATCGCGGGCGCCCTGTGGGAGTCCGTGCGCCGCCACACGGCCCGGATCTTCAAGCGCCCCGACCCGGGCCCGTTCGACGTGGCCAAACTGATGCCCGCCGCGTACGTGGTGGCCGGCGTCTTCGTCTGCTTCACCCTGCTCGTCCTCGCCGCCGACATCGTCAACCCGGTGAAGCTGACGTAGCTCCCAGGGGGGACGGACCCGATGGTGTCCGGCCCCCCGCCCCCGGGGCGGTAACCTCGGAGACCTGAGCCCGCCGACGCACAACCTTGAGGTTGCACAAAAGATGACCGCGATTTCTCTCGGTATCCCGACCGTCCCGACCCGGCTCGCCGAGCGGCGCAAGAGTCGCCAGATCCAGGTCGGCAGCGTGGCCGTCGGCGGTGACGCCCCCGTCTCCGTGCAGTCGATGACCACGACCCGCACGTCCGACATCGGCGCCACGCTCCAGCAGATCGCCGAGCTCACCGCCTCCGGCTGCCAGATCGTGCGCGTCGCCTGTCCCACCCAGGACGACGCCGACGCGCTCGCCACGATCGCCCGGAAGTCGTCGATCCCGGTCATCGCCGACATCCACTTCCAGCCGAAGTACGTCTTCGCCGCGATCGACGCCGGCTGTGCGGCCGTCCGCGTCAACCCGGGCAACATCAAGCAGTTCGACGACAAGGTCAAGGAGATCGCCAAGGCGGCCGGCGACGCCGGCACCCCGATCCGCATCGGCGTCAACGCGGGCTCGCTCGACGCGCGGCTGCTGAAGAAGTACGGCAAGGCCACTCCCGAGGCGCTCGTCGAGTCCGCCCTCTGGGAGGCGTCCCTCTTCGAGGAGCACGGCTTCCGCGACATCAAGATCTCGGTCAAGCACAACGACCCGGTCGTCATGGTCGAGGCGTACCGCCAGCTCGCCGCCCAGTCCGACTACCCGCTGCACCTCGGTGTCACCGAGGCGGGCCCGGCCTTCCAGGGCACCATCAAGTCGGCCGTCGCCTTCGGCGCCCTGCTCTCCCAGGGCATCGGCGACACCATCCGCGTCTCGCTCTCCGCGCCGCCGGTCGAGGAGATCAAGGTCGGCATCCAGATCCTGGAGTCGCTGAACCTGCGCCAGCGCCGCCTGGAGATCGTCTCCTGCCCGTCCTGCGGCCGCGCCCAGGTCGACGTCTACAAGCTCGCCGAGGAGGTCACCGCCGGCCTCGACGGCATGACCGTCCCGCTGCGGGTCGCCGTCATGGGCTGCGTCGTCAACGGCCCCGGCGAGGCCCGCGAGGCCGACCTCGGCGTCGCCTCCGGCAACGGCAAGGGCCAGATCTTCGTGAAGGGCGAGGTCATCAAGACCGTCCCCGAGTCGAAGATCGTCGAGACCCTCATCGAAGAGGCGCTCAAGATCGCCGAGCAGATGGAGAAGGACGGCATCGCCAGCGGCGAGCCGACGGTCGCCGTCGCCGGCTGATCCCCATCCGTTCCACCAAGCCCCTCCACCCCACCGGGCGGAGGGGCTTCGTGCGCACGACGGGCTCCGCCCCGGAGCTGAGGGGTACAGTGCGGAGACCAGCAGATCCGCACCGTGAGGCCCCCGTGTTGACACAGACGACCACCCGGGTCCTCGAACCCGCCGACCTCGGCGCCGCGCTCGCCGTCCTGGAGAGCTCCCCCGTCGAGAACGCCTTCGTGGCCGCCCGCGTCCAGGTCGCCGGGCTCGACCCCTGGCGGCTCGGCGGCGAGATGTGGGGCTGGTACACCGAGGGCCGGCTGCGTTCCCTCTGCTACTCCGGCGCCAACCTGGTGCCCATCTGCGCGACCCCCGACGCGGTCCGCGCCTTCGCCGACCGGGCACGCAGGATCGGCCGCCGCTGCTCGTCGATCGTCGGCCCGGCCGAACCCACCAGGGAGCTGTGGCGCCTCCTGGAGCCCAGCTGGGGCCCGGCGCGGGACGTCAGGGCCCACCAGCCGCTGATGGTCACCGAGGAACCCTCCACCACCGTCACGCCCGACCCGCTGGTGCGCCGCGTCCGCAGGGACGAGATGGAGGCGATCATGCCCGCCTGCGTGGCCATGTTCACCGAGGAGGTCGGCGTCTCCCCGCTCGCCAACGACGGCGGACTGCTCTACCAGGCCCGGGTCGCCGAGCTGGTCGGAGCGGGCCGCTCCTTCGCCCGCATCGAGGACGGCAAGGTCGTCTTCAAGGCCGAGATCGGCGCCGCGACCCGCCACGCCTGCCAGATCCAGGGCGTCTGGGTCGCCCCGGAGCACCGGGGCAAGGGCCTCTCCGAGACCGGCATGGCCGCCGTGCTCCAGTACGCCCTGGCGGACGTCGCGCCCGTGGTCAGCCTGTACGTCAACGACTACAACACGCCCGCCCGGGCCTCGTACCGCCGCGTCGGCTTCCGTGAGACCGGCGCGTTCACGAGCGTGCTGTTCTGAACGTGCTGCCCGAGGAGGGCGGCCGCTTGTAGGGTGCGCCGCATGGATGACGCAGAGGTCGTGATCGGGCCGGCCAATCTCGCAGCCCGGGTGGACGAGGCCCTCGCCGTGCAGGCCATCGCCTTCGGCCTCGACGCGGACGAGGTCGCCGTACGCCGTCACATCGTGCTGCGCCACCTGATGAACCCCGGCGCCCGCGCGTACGGCGCGACCACACCGGACGGCCGCCTCGTCGGCTTCGTGTACGGGATGCCCAACGACCGCACCCACTGGTGGTCCACCGTCGTCGAGTCCTACCTGCGCGTCAACGGCACCGCCGACTGGCTCGACGACTCCTTCGTCATCACCGAACTCCACGTCCACCCCGCCTTCCAGGGCCGGGGCCTGGGCCGCGAGCTGATCACGACCATCACCGACGGCGCCGCCGAACCGCGCTCCATCCTCTCCGCGATCGACACCGACTCCCCGGCCCGCGGCCTCTACCGCGCCCTCGGCTACCGGGACCTCGCACGCCAGGTCCGGTTCCCGAGCGCCGTCCGCCCGTACGCCGTGATGGGCGCGCCACTGCCCCTGCTGCGCCGGAACTGATTTCTCCTGCCAGGGGCGGCCCGGCTAACCTCGGGGCCATCACCTCCCCCAGGCTCTCGGCCTCGCTCGAGCAGGGGGGACCCCCAGCCCGGCAGGAGTTACGAGAACCATGGCCAACGCACCGGTCCAGCGCATGTCCCAGTTGATGGCGAAGACGCTGCGCGACGACCCGGCGGACGCCGAGGTCCTCAGCCACAAGCTCCTCGTCCGCGCCGGATACGTCCGCCGCACCGCCGCCGGCATCTGGAGCTGGCTGCCCCTCGGCAAGAAGGTCCTCGCCAACGTCGAGCGCATCGTCCGCGAGGAGATGGACGCCATCGGCGCCCAGGAGGTCTCCCTCCCCGCCCTCCTGCCGCGCGAGCCCTACGAGGCGACCGGCCGCTGGAACGAGTACGGCGCCGAGCTCTTCCGCCTCCAGGACCGCAAGGGCGGCGACTACCTCCTCGGCCCCACCCACGAGGAGATCTTCACCCTCCTGGTCAAGGACCAGTGCTCGTCCTACAAGGACCTGCCGGTCATCCTGTACCAGATCCAGACGAAGTTCCGCGACGAGGCCCGCCCCCGCGCCGGCATCCTGCGCGGCCGCGAGTTCCTCATGAAGGACTCGTACTCCTTCGACACGGAGGACGAGGGCCTCGCCCAGTCCTACGCCCTGCACCGCCAGGCGTACCAGCGCGTCTTCGAGCGCCTCGGCCTCGACTACCGCATCTGCGCCGCCACCGCCGGCGCCATGGGCGGCTCGAAGTCCGAGGAGTTCCTCGCCCCGGCCGAGGCCGGCGAGGACACCTTCGCCGACTGCCCGAACTGCGACTTCGCCGCGAACACCGAGGCCGTCTACCAGGAGCCGAAGCCGGTCGACGCCGCCGCGGTGCCCGCCGCCGAGGAGATCCCGACCCCCGACACCCCCACGATCGAGACGCTCGCCGCCTCGCTGGGCGTGCCCGCCTCCGCCACCCTGAAGAACCTCCTGGTGAAGGTCGACGGCGAGATCGTCGCCGTCGGCGTCCCCGGCGACCGCGAGGTCGACCTCGACAAGGTCGAGGCGCACTTCGCCCCGGCCACCGTCGAGCTGGTCACCGAGACCGACTTCGCCGCCCGCGCCGACCTCGTCCGCGGCTACGTCGGCCCCCAGGGCCTGGAGAAGGTCACCTACATCGCCGACCCGCGCGTGGCGCCCGGCACCGCGTGGATCACGGGCGCCAACAAGGACGGGATGCACGCGAAGAACGTCGTCGCGGGCCGTGACTTCGAGGTCGCCGAGTACGTCGACGTCGTCGTCGTCCAGGAGGGCGACCCGTGCCCCAAGTGCGGTACCGGCCTCAAGCTGGACCGCGCCATCGAGATCGGCCACATCTTCCAGCTGGGCCGCAAGTACGCCGACGCCCTCAAGCTCGACGTCCTCGGCCAGAACGGCAAGCCGGTCCGCGTGACCATGGGCTCCTACGGCATCGGCGTCTCCCGCGCCGTCGCCGCCCTCGCCGAGCAGACCGCCGACGACAAGGGCCTCTGCTGGCCCGCCGAGGTCGCCCCCGCCGACGTGCACGTCGTCGCCGCCGGCAAGGCGCTCCAGACCGAGCTCGCGCTGGAGGTCTCCGGCAAGCTGGCCGCCGCCGGCCTCCGCGTGCTCGTCGACGACCGCCCCGGCGTCTCCCCGGGCGTCAAGTTCACCGACGCGGAGCTGATGGGCGTGCCCAAGATCCTCGTCGCCGGCCGCCGCTCCGCCGAGGGCGTCCTCGAACTCAAGGACCGGCGCACCGGCACCCGCGAGGAGCTCACCCTCGAAGAGGCCCTCGCCCACCTCACCGCCTGACCGCAGAGCGGGCCCAGCTCCCGCCCCCGCCGTGTGGGCCATCGTCCCGCAGGGCGGGGGCGGGGGCACGGGCGAGCGGGTTCAGGCCGAGTCCTCGCGTGGGGTCGGTTCGACCGAGGGGCCGGTCAGGTCTCCGATGGCTTCGACGGCGGCCGCGCGGCCCTTCAGGTACGCCTCGCCGGACGGCGGCCGAGACTCCGTGGCCGAGTCCGCGGCCGTGGGCGCGGCCCGTTCGAGGAACCGGAGGAGTTCCACCGGAATCGGCAGGACGAGGGTGGAGTTCTTCTCGGCGGAGACGGCCATGACGGTCTGGAGGAGCCGGAGCTGGAGGGCCGCGGGTTGCGCGGACATGACGCCGGCGGCTTCGGCGAGTTTCTTGGACGCCTGGAGCTCCGCGTCGGCGTTGATGACCCGCGCCCGCCGTTCCCGGTCGGCCTCGGCCTGGCGGGCCATGGAGCGCTTCATGGTCTCGGGCAGGGAGACGTCCTTGATCTCGACGCGGTCGATGGCGACGCCCCAGCCCATCGCGGGGCTGTCGAGCATCAGTTCCAGGCCCTGGTTGAGCTTCTCGCGGTTGGACAGGAGGTCGTCGAGGTCGCTCTTGCCGATGATGGACCGCAGGGAGGTCTGCGCCATCTGGGAGACGGCGAACTTGTAGTCCTCGACCCGGATCAGCGCGTCGGCGGCGTCGACGACCTTGAAGTAGACGACCGCGTCGACGCGTACGGTCACGTTGTCGCGGGTGATGCCCTCCTGCGCGGGCACGGGCATGGTGACGATCTGCATGTTCACTTTGTGCAGCCGGTCGACGACCGGAACGATCATCGTGAAGCCGGGGGAGCGGATGTCGTCGCGCAGCCGCCCGAACCGGAAGACGACGCCGCGCTCGTACTGTTTGACGACCCGCGCCGCCGCGCCCGCGTACACCGCGGCCGCCGCGGCCGCTCCGGCCACCGCCACCAGCAGCTCTTCGATCATCACGGCCCCCTGGATTGAGCCGAACGGTACAAAAAGGGTATTCCCCTACAGCCAGCTCGCGAACTCCAGGAGCAGCTCGGCATCCTGCCGTCGCCCCGCCGTGAGGGCCCGCGTCCCGGATTCGACCGCGCGGAACAGGGTCCAGCCGTGCAGCCGCTCCCGGTCCAGGTCCAGCGAGTCGGCGAGTTTGTTCACCCGTCGCCGGGCCGCGGAGGCGCCGGAGGACGCGGCCACCAGGTCCTCGACGCGGTCCCGTACGAGCCGGGCGAGGTCGTAGGCCCGCTCGCCGACCAGCGGCTCGGGGCCGACGGCCAGCCACGGCGCCCGGTCGCCGGCGAGCACCTTGCCCTGGCGGAAGTTCCCGTGCAGGAGCACCGTCTCCGCGTCGGAGGCGACGAGCTTCTCGCGCGCGGCGAGCGCCGCCGCCGTCAGCTCGCCGGCCGCCTTGTCGGTCCGGTGCTCCTCCATGGCCGCGGCCTGCCGGGCGGTCCGTTCGGCCACCGTCTCGAAGCCGTGCTCCGTCGGGGGCTCGACCCACAGCTTGCGTACGGTGCCCGCGGCCTCCAGGAGCGCCTTCGCCTCCGGCAGGGAGCGCAGGGAGACCTCGGGGTGCAGCCGTTCGAGGACGAGAGCGCCCGGCCCGGCCTCGCCGAGGAGCTGGACCGCGCCCCAGCCGTTCCAGTGCGCCAGCGCGTCCCGTTCCAGGTCGGGCCGGGTGAACGGGGGTGCGATCTTCAGGGCGGCGGGGGAGCCGTCGGGCCGGCGGACGAGCGCGACGAGGCTGCTCCGCCCGCCGGGGGCCATCACCCGTTCGGCGTCCAGGGACGCGTGGCCGAGCGCCTCGTCGGCGAGCGCGGGCAGCTTCCCGAGCCACTCGGCCGCCGCGGCGTCCCCGTACGTCTCGCCGAGTGTCCTGGCGAGTCGCTGCGGCGGTTCGAAACCCATGCGTGCGTCGTTTCCTTCGGTCGGGTCCGGACTCACACTCGCTCGGCGAGCCCAGGAAAGGTTACGTCGCTGCCGCGCCAGCGGACGGCGCGTACCGCCGCCTCCCGGAGCGCGGCGGCCGCCTCGCGGCGCAGCGGGCCTCCGGTGGCCCGTACGAGGTCGGAGTAGACCCCGGCGACCCGGTCCTCCAGGACGGCCGCGAGCCGCGCGGCGCCGGCCGGGTCGGCGACGCGGAACGGCAGCTCGTACGCGGCCTCCGAGGCCACCGGGGTGCCGCCGAGGTCGCGGACGGTGCGGCGCAGCGCGTCGCGGCGCGCCCGGTGGGCCTCGTACGCCGCCGTGGCCTCGGGGCGCCGCCCGGTGCCGATCCGGCCGCCGACGATCCCGTACCCGTACACCGCGGCGTGCTCGGCGGCGAGGGCGGCCTGGGCGGCGTCGAGGGCGCTCATGCCCGTGCTCCTTCGGTCAGCAGGTAGGCGTGCGCGGCGCCGGCCGCCGCCACCGAGGCGAGCAGCCGGGCGTACTCGGGCGGGGCGGTGAGCAGTGCGGCCGTGTGCCGGTCGGACGCCTCGCGCGCGGCGGCGGCGAGCTGCTTCAGCGCGGCCTTCGGGTCGGCCGGTACGGCGGCGACGGGCGGCTTCACCACGGGGGACCCGGTCGCGGGCGCGGTGGCGGAGGGGGCGCCGGTCGGGGACGCCGTGGCGGCGGGCGAGGCGGGCGGCGCCGTGGGGGAGGCGGTCGGGGACGCCGGGGAGGCCGACGGGGTCGCGGGGGCCGCCGCGGGGGCCACCGTCGTACCGCCCTCGGCGAGCGCCTTCGTGTGGGCCGCCGCCGAGTGCCGCAGCGGGGTCAGGCGGGGGGCGAGCGCGGGGTGCGCGGCGAGCGTCGCGTCGTAACGTTCCAGCAGTCCGCGGGCGGTGGTCGCCGAACGCAGCCGCAGCGCCGCCTCGGCGCGCGCCACCCGTTCGGCCTCCAGCTCGGCGGCGCTCGGCCGCCGCGTACCGCTGTCGGACGAGGTGGTGCAGCCCGTGAGGGCCGCCGCTCCCGCCGCCGCCCCCGCCACGAGGAGCGCGCGCCTGCCCGTCGTCGTCACGCCTTCTCCCTCGGCTGTCGTCCGTCGTCGAAGATCGTCGAGATCACCGCAGGCGAGCGTACCCGCGGGCCCTGGGCCGGTGGACGGCAACACCCTCCGGGACCGGATACCCTTTGGTCTGACACGCGACGAACCCACAACAGCACACGCGGCCGAGGAGTCACCCGGATGAGCACCACCCAGAGCGACAGGCTGCGCGGACTCGTGGAGCCGCTCGTCGCCGCGAAGGACCTGGATCTGGAAGAGATCGAGGTGTCCCGGGCCGGCCGCCGCGGACTGCTGCGGATCATCGTCGATTCGGACGAGGGCGTCGAGCTGGACGCCTGCGCCGAGCTGAGCCGCGCGATCTCCGAGAAGCTCGACGAGACCGACGCGATGGGCGAGGGCGAGTACGTCCTCGAAGTCAGCTCCCCCGGCGCCGACCGCCCCCTGAGCGAGCACCGCCACTACGTGCGTGCCACCGGCCGGCTGGTCAAGCTCCAACTGGCCGAGGAGGGCGAGCTCGTCGCCCGGATCCTCGCCGTGGACGAGGACGGCCTCGACCTCGAAGTGCCGGGCGTGAAGGGGCGCAAGCCCACCGCCCGCCGGGTCGAGTTCGCCGACATCGCCAAGGCGCGTGTCGAGATCGAGTTCAACCGCAAGGACAAGAAGGAAGAGGAGGCGTAGCCGTGGACATCGACGTGAAGCTTCTCAAGGGCTTGGCGCATGAGAAGGAGATCTCCTTCGACCAGCTGGTCGAGGCGATCGAGTCGGCCCTCCTCATCGCCTACCACCGCACCCCCGACGCCCGCCGCCACGCGCGCGTGGAGCTGAACCGGCAGACCGGTCATGTGACGGTCTGGGCGAAGGAGGACCCCTCCGAGCTGGAGGAGGGCCAGGAGCCCAAGGACTTCGACGACACCCCGTCGGACTTCGGCCGGATCGCGGCGAGCACCGCCCGCCAGGTCATCCAGCAGCGACTGCGGGACGCCGAGAACGACGTGACGTTCGGCGAGTACGCGCGCCGCGAGGGCGATGTCGTCGCCGGTGTGGTGCAGCAGGGCAAGGACCCGAAGAACGTCCTGGTCCGCCTCGACGACAAGCTGGAGGCCATCCTCCCGGTCCAGGAGCAGGTGCCGGGCGAGGACTACACGCACGGTCTGCGCCTGCGGACGTACGTCGTCCGGGTGGCCCGCGGTGTCCGCGGTCCCTCCGTCACCCTTTCGCGCACCCACCCCAATCTGGTGAAGAAGCTCTTCGCCCTGGAGGTGCCGGAGATCGCCGACGGCTCGGTCGAGATCGCGGCGATCGCCCGTGAGGCCGGTCACCGCACCAAGATCGCCGTCCGTTCCACCCGTTCGGGCCTGAACCCCAAGGGTGCCTGCATCGGCCCGATGGGCAGCCGCGTCCGCAACGTGATGGCGGAGCTGCTCGGCGAGAAGATCGACATCGTCGACTGGTCGGACGACCCGGCCGAGATGGTGGCGAACGCGCTCTCCCCGGCCCGGGTCTCCAGGGTCGAGGTCGTCGACCTGGCGGCTCGCTCCGCCCGGGTGACGGTGCCGGACTACCAGCTGTCGCTGGCGATCGGCAAGGAGGGCCAGAACGCCCGCCTCGCCGCGCGGCTCACCGGCTGGCGGATCGACATCCGTCCGGACACGGAGCAGGCCGGTCCGCAGGACTGAGCCCGTTTTTTGGCCAACAACTGTTCGATTCCTGCCCCAAACGGGTGGGGTCGGTACGGGGAGGTAGACTTAATCGTGTCTGGCCGGACGCAAGCCCGCGTATGCCCTGAACGAACCTGTGTGGGATGTCGGGAGCGAGCGGCCAAGAGCGATCTGCTGCGGATCGTGGTGATCAAGGACGAGTGTGTTCCGGATGATCGCGGTACGCTGCCCGGCCGGGGTGCGTACGTGCACCCCGCCGTGGTCTGTCTCGACCTCGCGGTACGCCGCCGGGCGTTCCTGAGGGCCTTCAAGGTCCAGGGCCCGCTCGACACGGCGGAACTGCGTTACCACGTCGAGCGGTCGGCACCGCAGTGAAGAAGTACGGCACGGATCACCGTGCGGTCAGGTACCTCGCGAGTTGGAAGTAGGTCGAGATTGCGATGAGCACTCGATGAGTACGCGATGAGTACGCCCATGAAGTAGCGACGGTCCGGCGGTAACCGGACCTAAAAGGAGCGAAGTGGCTAAGGTCCGGGTATACGAACTCGCCAAGGAGTTCGGTGTGGAGAGCAAGGTCGTCATGGCCAAGCTCCAAGAACTCGGTGAATTCGTCCGTTCGGCGTCCTCGACGATCGAGGCGCCGGTCGTGCGCAAGTTGACTGACGCTTTGCAGGGTCCCGGCGGCAACGCCGGCAAGACCGCTGCCAAGCCTGGCGCGCCCCGCAAGGCAGCGCCCTCCCCCGCGGCGCCGTCTCCGGCCGCCGCGGCTCGTCCCGCTGCTCCGAAGCCCGGCGCCCCGGCCCCCAAGCCGGCCCCCGCCGCGCCTGCGGCGCCGGCTCCGGTCACTCCGGCCGCGCCCGCGAGCAGCACCCCCTCTCAGGCTCCGGCCGCCTCGGGCCCCCGCCCGGGCCCGAAGCCCGCGCCCAAGCCGGTCACGCCGGCTCCGGCCGCCCCGGAGTTCACCGCGCCCCCGTCGGCTCCCGCCGCCGGTCAGCGTCCCGGTGGCGCCGCGCAGGGTGCCCGTCCCACCGGCGAGCGTCCCGCCCGCCCGCAGGGTCAGGGCGCGCCGCGTCCGCAGGGCCAGGGTGCACCGCGCCCCGGCGGCCAGCAGGCCCCGCGTCCGGGCGGTGCCCGTCCGGCCGGCCCGCGTCCGGGCAACAACCCGTTCACCTCGGGTGGCTCCACCGGCATGGCGCGACCGCAGTCGCCCCGCCCCGGTGGCGGCGCCCCGCGTCCGCAGGGCGGCCCCGGCGCCGTTCCGGGCGCTCCGCGTCCGCAGGGCGGCCCCGGTGGCGCCCCGCGTCCGCAGGGCCAGGGCGGCGCGCGTCCCACCCCCGGTGGCATGCCGCGTCCGCAGGCTCCCCGTCCGGGCGGCGCGCCCGGCGGTAACCGTCCGAACCCGGGCATGATGCCGCAGCGTCCCGCTGCCGGCCCGCGCCCCGGTCCTGGCGGTCGTGGTCCCGGTGGCCCCGGCGGTCGTCCGGCCGGTCCCGGCGGTGGCGGCGGCGGTCGTCCCGGCTTCGCCGGTCGTCCGGCCGGTCCCGGCGGTGGCGGCGGCGGCTTCGCCGGCCGTCCCGGTGGCCCCGGTGGTGGCGGCGGCGGTCGTCCGGGTGGTCCCGGCGGCGGTGGCGGCGGCTTCGGCGGTCGTCCCGGTGGCTTCGGTGGCCGTCCCGGCGGTCCGGGTGGACGTGGTGGCACGCAGGGCGCCTTCGGCCGTCCCGGCGGTCCCGCGCGTCGTGGTCGCAAGTCGAAGCGTCAGAGGCGCCAGGAGTACGAGGCCATGCAGGCCCCGTCCGTGGGCGGCGTGATGCTGCCTCGCGGTGGCGGCGAGGTCATTCGCCTGTCGCGCGGTGCGTCCCTCACCGACTTCGCCGAGAAGATCGGCGCCAACCCGGCGTCGCTCGTCGCGGTGATGATGAACCTCGGCGAGATGGTCACGGCGACGCAGTCGGTCTCCGACGACACGCTGACCATGCTCGGCGAGGAGATGAACTACACCGTTCAGATCGTCTCGCCGGAGGAAGAGGACCGCGAGCTCCTCGAGTCCTTCGACATCGAGTTCGGCGAGGACGAGGGCGGCGAAGAGGCTCTGGTCTCCCGTCCGCCGGTCGTCACCGTCATGGGTCACGTCGACCACGGTAAGACCCGACTTCTCGACGCGATCCGCAAGACGAACGTCGTCGCGGGCGAGGCCGGTGGCATCACCCAGCACATCGGTGCCTACCAGGTGGGTACCGAGGTCAACGGCGAAGAGCGTCGCATCACCTTCATCGACACCCCGGGTCACGAGGCGTTCACCGCCATGCGTGCCCGTGGTGCGAAGTCGACCGACATCGCGATCCTCGTGGTCGCGGCCAACGACGGCGTCATGCCGCAGACGATCGAGGCGCTCAACCACGCCAAGGCCGCCGGCGTCCCGATCGTCGTCGCGGTCAACAAGATCGACGTCGAGGGTGCGGACCCGACCAAGGTCCGCGGTCAGCTGACCGAGTTCGGTCTGGTGGCCGAGGAGTACGGCGGCGACACGATGTTCGTCGACATCTCCGCCAAGCAGGGTCTGCACATCGACTCCCTGCTCGAGGCCGTCGTCCTCACCGCCGACGCCTCGCTCGACCTGCGGGCCAACCCGAACCAGGACGCGCAGGGTATTGCGATCGAGTCCCACCTCGACCGTGGTCGCGGTGCCGTCTCGACCGTCCTGGTCCAGCGCGGAACGCTGCGCATCGGCGACACCGTGGTGGTCGGCGACGCGTACGGCCGTGTCCGGGCGATGCTCGACGACAAGGGCAACAACGTCGAGGAGGCGACCCCGTCGACTCCCGTCCTGGTCCTGGGTCTCACCAACGTCCCGGGTGCCGGCGACAACCTCCTGGTTGTCGACGAGGACCGTACGGCCCGTCAGATCGCCGAGAAGCGCGCTGCGCGTGAGCGCAACGCCGCCTTCGCCAAGCGCGTCCGCCGGGTGTCCCTCGAGGACCTCGACAAGGTGCTCAAGGCCGGTCTCGTCCAGGAACTCAACCTCATCATCAAGGGCGACGCGTCCGGTGCGGTCGAGGCCCTGGAGGCTTCGCTGCTCCAGCTCGACGTCGGCGAAGAGGTCGACATCCGTGTCCTGCACCGCGGTGTGGGTGCGGTCACCGAGTCGGACATCGACCTGGCCATGGGCTCCGACGCCATCGTCATCGGCTACAACGTCCGTGCGGCCGGCCGTGCCGCGCAGATGGCGGAGCGCGAGGGCGTCGACGTCCGGTACTACTCGGTCATCTACCAGGCGATCGAGGAGATCGAGGCGGCGCTCAAGGGCCTCCTCAAGCCGGAGTACGAAGAGGTCGAGCTCGGTACGGCGGAGATCCGCGAGGTCTTCCGCTCGTCCAAGCTGGGCAACATCGCCGGTGTCCTCATCCGCTCCGGCGAGGTCAAGCGCAACACCAAGGCTCGCCTCGTCCGCGACGGCAAGGTCATCGCCGAGGACCTCACGATCCACGGTCTGCGCCGCTTCAAGGACGACGTCACCGAGATCCGCGAAGGCTTCGAGGGCGGTATCAACCTCGGAAACTTCAACGACATCAAGATCGACGACGTCATCGCGACGTACGAGATGCGCGAGAAGCCGCGCGCCTGATCGCGTCCGATCGCAGCAGTGAGCAGGGGCCGGTCGGCGGAAGTAATTCCGTCGATCGGCCCCGGCCGTTGCGTGTACGGTTCTGGTGTCCCTGCCAGGCGATGGCGTGGCAGGCCACCGAACCCGAACCGGCGGGACATCCGGCACCGCATGTACGTGGGGACTCTGTCCTTCGATCTGCTCCTCGGCGACGTCCATTCGCTGAAGGAGAAACGCTCCGTCGTCCGGCCCATCGTCGCCGAGCTCCAGCGCAAGTTCGCCGTGAGCGCGGCCGAAGTGGGCGACCAGGACCTCCACCGCAGGGCCCGGCTGGGCGTCGCGCTGGTGTCCGGGGACCACGGATTCGTATCGGACGTGCTCGACCGCTGTGAGCGGCTCGTCGCCGCGCGTCCCGAGGTGGAGCTGCTGTCGGTGCGCCGCAGGCTCCACACTGATGAAGACTGATTGAGCAAGGCAAAGAAGGAGAAGGACCAGTGGCCGACAACGCGCGGGCGAAGAAGCTGGCGGACCTCATCCGGGAGGTGGTCGCGGAGAAGCTGCAGCGCGGCATCAAGGACCCCCGCCTGGGTACGCACGTGACCATCACGGACACCCGCGTCACCGGTGACCTGCGGGAGGCCACGGTCTTCTACACGGTCTACGGCGACGACGAGGAGCGGGCGACCGCCGCGGCCGGTCTGGAGAGTGCCAAGGGCATCCTCCGTTCGGCCGTGGGCCGGGCGGCGGGGACCAAGTTCACCCCGACCCTGACCTTCGTGGCCGACGCCCTCCCGGAGAACGCCAAGACGATCGAGGACCTCCTCGACAAGGCGCGTGCCTCCGACGCCCAGGTGCGGGAGGCGTCCTCGGGCGCCGCCTTCGCGGGCGAGGCCGACCCCTACAAGAAGCCGGGCGAGGACGAAGCCGCCGAATGAGCAACGCAAAAACGCCCGACGGCCTTGTCATCGTCGACAAGCCGTCGGGCTTCACTTCGCACGACGTCGTGGCCAAGATGCGGGGGATCGCCAAGACCCGCCGCGTCGGCCACGCCGGCACGCTCGACCCCATGGCCACCGGCGTCCTCGTCCTCGGCGTGGAGCGGGCGACCAAGCTCCTCGGTCACCTCGCGCTGACCGAGAAGGAGTACCTGGGCACCATCCGCCTGGGCCAGACGACGATCACCGACGACGCCGAGGGCGAGATCACCGCTTCGGTGGACGCCTCCAAGGTGACCCGCGAGGGCATCGACGCGGGCGTCGCCGAGCTCACCGGCGCGATCATGCAGGTGCCGTCGAAGGTCTCCGCGATCAAGATCGACGGCAAGCGGTCGTACGCGCGCGTGCGCGGCGGCGAGGAGTTCGAGATCCCGGCCCGTCCGGTCACCGTCTCCTCCTTCCGGGTGTACGACGTGCGGGAAGCCGTCGCCGAGGACGGCACGCCCGTCGTCGACCTGGTCGTCTCGGTCGTCTGCTCCTCCGGTACGTACATCCGGGCGCTCGCCCGGGACCTCGGCGCCGGGCTCGGCGTGGGCGGCCATCTGACCGCGCTGCGCCGCACCCGCGTCGGGCCGTACAAGCTGGACGCGGCCAGGACGCTGGACCAGCTCCAGGAGGAGCTCACGGTCATGCCGGTCGCCGACGCGGCCTCGGCGGCGTTCCCGCGCTGGGACGTCGACGAGAAGCGGGCCCAGCTGCTCCTGAACGGAGTGCGCCTGGAGATGCCCGCGTACCCGGCGGGGCCGGTCGCCGTCTTCGGACCCGAGGGCACGCTGCTCGCGCTGGTCGAGGACCAGCGGGGCAAGGCCAAGAGCCTCGCCGTCTTCGGCTGAGCGGTCTTCGGCCGACGGGCTTCGACCGGACGGTCTTCGGCCGACGGGCTTCGATCGACGGCTTTGGCCGACGGTCTTCGGCTGAGCTGACGGGAGCCGGACCACCGGACCGGCCTCACCGTGGGGGGGGGCCCGCCCCCGGGCCCCCCCCCCCGGGTGCCCCCCCCCCCGACCCCCCCCCCCACCCAGTGCGGGCCGGGGCCCGGAGTAACCCCCACGC
>NZ_JBHWAQ010000015.1:0-39012 GCF_042743475.1 Streptomyces sp. NPDC059534 | reverse complement strand
TGGCTCGGGGCCCTGCTTTCTCGGTTGTTGTGGGCCCGCCGCCCCCCCCCCCCCCGCACCGGCGGGGGGCGCCCGCGGGCGCCCCCCCGCCCCACGGTGTTCCCCCCTCCCGCTTCCCCCAGGCAATCCTTGTCCGGCCGGGTCCCGGAATTCACCCCATCGGGGAGGCGCTCGGAGTGAACGGGGGAGTGTCAGGGGGCGCGTTTCCCGGCGAGCGCCGTGGAGTGATCACCGGCGGCCTACGGTCGACACCATGGGACGCGGGGACCTGGCGACGCTGGTACGGATCTGCGATCAGGCGGGCCGGCCGCGCGGCACCGGATTCCTCGCCGACCACCACGGAACGGTCGTCACCAGTCACGAAGCCGTCGACGGGCTCAGCCGTGTCGTCCTGCACGCCCCCGGCGACCGCAGCTGGCTCGCCGAGGCCGAGGCCGTCACCCCCCTGCCGGAGAGCGGCCTCGCCCTGGTCCGCACCGAGGGCCTCGGCGTCCGCCCGCTGCCGGTCGCGACCCGCGCCGAGATCGAACCCGGCACGTACGTACGGATCGCCGCCCACGGCTGGCGCGAGGCCCGCGTCCTCGGCCCCGCCACCGTCACGTACACCGCCACCGGCCGCTTCCACGCCCTCGACGACGCCCTCGAACTCGCCATCGGCACCGAGGGCGCCGAGGCGCTCCGGCTCGGCGGCCAGGCCGCCGGCGGCCCCGTCCTCGACACCGCCACCGGCACCGTCCTCGCCGTCCTCGGCACCGCCCTGCACGGCGACCGGCAGGCCGCCGGATACGCCGTGCCGCTCCGGCCCGACGGCCCCCTCACCGCCCTCCTGCGGCGCAACGCGGCCACCGTCCCCGCCTACGGGCCGGACCTCAACCTCGCCGCCATCCTGGAACTCACCGCCACCTCCACCGGACCCGTACGCGAAGCGGGCCCCTGGCCCGAAGCCGTCGAACGCCCCGACTGCGCCCGCGAGTTCGCCCGCTTCACCGTCGGCGGTGTGCCCGTCCTCGCCCTCGTCGGCGCCCCCGGCACCGGCCGCACCACCGCCCTCGCCTCGCTCTGCGCCCACCGGGCCCGCGGCGTGGCACCCGCCCCCACCGTCCGGCTGCGCGGCGCCGACCTGCGCGCCGAGGACCGCTCCCTCGCCGACGCCGTCGGCCGCGCCCTCCACCAGGCCGGCCGCATCGTCGCCGCCTCCGGGGCCAACGGCGACACCACGACCGCCACCCCGGAACGGGCCGCGGCCCTGGCCCAGGACGCGGGCCGCCCGCTCCTCGTCGTCCTCGACGGCCCCGAGGAGATGCCACCGCGCCTCGCGCACCGCCTCGCCGACTGGACCGCGGCCACCGAGGAGTGGCTCCGCGCCCACCACGTCCGCCTGGTCACCGCCTGCCGCCCGGAGCACTGGGAGCAGGCCGGCGCCCTCTACGGGCCCGGTGCCCTGCACCGCCCCACGGCGCCCCCCGGCAACGGCCTGCCCGCCGCCGTCACCCTCGGCCCCTACTCGGCAGCCGAGGCCGCCGCCGTACGCCGGGGGTACGGCCTCGGCGAGACCGACCTCGCCGAGGCGGACGCCCGGCACCCGCTCGCCCTCCGGCTGCTCGCCGAGGTCCGCGCCGCCCTGCCGGGCGACGTCCCCGGACGGCCCGGCCGCGAGGAGATCTTCACCGCCTACCTCGACCTCATGTGCCTGCGCGTCGCCGTCCGGATCGCCGCGGGTTCCCGGCCCCTCCCTGGCGGCACCGCCGTCCGCCGGCTCGCCGCGCGCGTCACCGGCCAGCTCCACGAGGCGGCCCGCCGCTCCCTCGGCCCCGGCCACGGCCTCCTCGACCGCGCCTCCTTCGAGGAGCTCTTCCCCTGGCGCGACGGCTGGGCCTCCGCCGTCCTCACCGAAGGTCTCCTCGTCCCTGCCGGCTCCGGCTACCGCTTCGCCCACGAAGAACTCGCCGACTGGGTCCAAGCCGCCCACCTCGACCTCGACACCGCCCTCCACACCCTCGTCCACCGCCACCACCAGCCGCCCCCGCCCACCCGAGGTACGACGGCGGGCGACCCCGTTCCCCGCGTGGGCGGCCCCGACGCCGGCACCGGCGTCGGGATGGGAGAGGCCCGTGCCTGGGCGGCCGCCCCCGGTGCAAGGGCAGCCGTCGGGGAGTCCCGGAGTGGGGCGGGTGCGGACGACCCCGCCCGGGTGGGCGTGGCCCACGCCGGCACCGGCGTGGGGGTGAGGGAGGTCGGTGCCTGTGGCCCCGGTGCCGGGGCGGCTGTCGGGGAGATCGGCGCCCGGGTGGGTGCGGGGGAGTTCGTGAGTGGGGCGGGTGTGGACGATTCCGCCGCGCCCGGCGACGCCGGCGCCGCGGCGCCCTCATCCGGCTCGCCCGCCGGGGCGCTCCTGACCGCCGTGCCCCGGCAGCGGGTTGGTGCCGGGCAGGAGGGCGGGGCCGGGCAGCTGCCGGTGCCGCCGCATCGGATCGGCCCGGTGCTCGAGGCGCTGCTGCTGCTCCACCGGGAGCGCGGGCCGGCCGGGCTCGCACCGCACCTCGCCGCCCTCGTCGAGTCCCTCGCCCGCTTCGCGGACGGGGGCGTGGGCGGGACCCCCCGCGGGGACGGGCCCTGGTGGGCCGCCCGGCTGCTCGGCGAGAGTCTGCGCCGGCTTCCGGACCCCCGCGCGTACCTGCCCGTCCTCCGGCTGCTCGCCGACCGGATCGGGGCCCGGCCGGCGCGGCAGCCGGTCTTCGCGCCCTTCGCGCCGCGGTTCTGGCAGGGCCTGCCGCTCGGCGAGGACGAGCGGATCGACCTTCTGAGGCGACTGGTCCCGGCCGACCCGCCGCGGAGCCGTACCGCCGCCACGGCGCCGTCCCCGTCGCCCGTCGGGACGTACGTCCGGAGGGCCGGTGAGGCACCGGACGAGAGCCGGGCGCTGGACGTCGTCGCCGGGATGCTCGCGGCTGATCCGCGGGGGGTACAGCCGCTGTTGTGCCGGTGGTTCGGCGACGAGAGGGCAATGCCGGGAGCGACGGGAGCGACGGGAGCGACGGTGGCGACGGCGGCCCAGGCGCTGTTGCACACGTATCGGGGGTCGGCCGTCGACGACCTGTGCGAGGCGTTGGTGGCGACGGCGCATCCGTTGGCGGAGGGGCTTCTCGCGGCGCTGGCCGAGGACGAGCCGTCGGCCGTGTGCCGGGCGGTGGACCGGTGGGCGCACGACGACGGGAGGGCGGAGCGGCGGGTCGCGGCGGCGGCGTACGGGCAGGCGGCGGCCGATCACGCCGGGACGTCGGCCGACCGGGAACTCCTGCGCTACGCCGCGCTGGCGTTGCTCGCCCGCCCCGGCGACCGGGCGCTGCACGGCGCGGCGCTCGGCCTGCTGGTGCGGGACCCGCACACGCGGGCCCGCCATCTGCCCCGGGCGCTGGCCGATCCGCGGGTGCCCGCGCGGGCGCTCGTCGAGGCACTGGCGAGCCATCCGGAGCAGGTCCTGGGCGGGTTCCGGGCGCGGTTGGACGGCGGGGGCGCGACGCCGGGCGCCGCCCTGCGGGCGCTCGCGGAGGTGGACGCGCCGGCTCTGGCGCGCCGGGTCGCGGCGCTGGTGCGGGACTACGCGGGACGGCACCCCGAGGGAGCCGGGCACGTGGCGGCTTTCGTCGACCGTCGTTTCGAGGACGGGCCGGCGGCCAGGGCCGTCCTCCACCCTCTGGTGTCCGGGCTGATCAGGGGCCGTCCCGCGGCCGTCCGGCGCGCGCTGGCGCCGGTCCTCGCGGCCCCCGGCACCGGCGCCTCCCGTCATTTGCGGGCGGAGCTGCTCGACGTACTCCTGGAGCACGAGCGGTACGAGGCCGAGACCGGGGAGCCGACCGTCCTGGAGGCGCTGCTGGCGGCCGCGGCCGAGGGCGCCGGGACGCGCAGCGTGCCGCGGACGCGGGACCTGACGCACCGGGTGGGCGTGCTGTGCGCCCGTACGCCCGACGGCGTCCGGAGGTTCGACCGGGCGCTGGCCGGACAGTGCCGGGAGCGGCCCGGGTACGCGGCGCTGCTCGCCGGCTGGGCGGCCGCGGCCCCCGGCGAGTGGGCGCCGCTGCTCGGCCCGGAGTCCCTCCGGACGCTGCGGAGCGGCGGCACCTCCATGCCGATGCCAACCGATGGCCGTGGGCATGGCAGTCTTAGACCGGCGTAATCGGCGAACAGGCGGACGAGGAGCGGTCACAGTGCAGCGCTGGCGTGGCTTGGAGGACATTCCCCAGGACTGGGGACGCAGCGTCGTCACCATCGGCTCCTACGACGGGGTGCACCGCGGACACCAGCTGATCATCGGGCGTGCCGTCGAGCGCGCCCGTGAGCTCGGCGTCCCCACCGTCGTCGTGACCTTCGACCCGCACCCGTCCGAGGTCGTGCGGCCCGGCAGCCACCCGCCGCTGCTCGCCCCGCACCACCGGCGCGCGGAGCTGATCGCGGAGCTCGGGGTGGACGCGGTGCTCGTGCTGCCGTTCACCGCCGAGTTCTCCCAGCTGTCCGCGGCGGACTTCATCGTCAAGGTGCTGGTCGACAAGCTGCACGCCAGGGCCGTCATCGAGGGCCCCAACTTCCGCTTCGGGCACCGGGCCGCGGGCAACGTGGCGTTCCTCGCCGAGCTGGGCGAGACGTACGACTACGACGTCGAGGTCATCGACCTGTACGTCAGCGGCGCGGCGGGCGGCGGCCAGCCGTTCTCGTCCACCCTCACCCGCCGGCTCGTCGCCGAGGGCGACATGGCGGGAGCGGCCGAGATCCTCGGCCGTCCGCACCGGGTCGAGGGCATCGTGGTCCGCGGCGCGCAGCGCGGCCGCGAGCTCGGCTTCCCGACGGCGAACGTCGAGACCCTCCCGCACACGGCGATCCCGGCCGACGGCGTCTACGCCGGCTGGCTGACGGCGGCGGGGGAGCGGATGCCGGCGGCCATCTCGGTCGGCACCAACCCGCAGTTCGACGGTACGGAGCGGACCGTCGAGGCGTACGCCATCGACCGCGAGGGGCTCGACCTGTACGGGCTGCACGTGGCCGTGGACTTCCTGGCGTACGTGCGGGGGATGCTCAAGTTCGACACCCTGGACGACCTGCTCCGGGCGATGGCCGACGACGTGCGGCGCTCCCGCGACCTGACGGCGACGTACGACCGGGAGCACCCCGGCGCCTGACGCTCCGCCGGCCGGTACCCCGGCCGGCGGCGACACGCCGAGCGTCGACAGCCACCGGAACGGCGCACCCTCGCCTCTCGTGATCGCTACTCTCCGTAGGCGTCCGCTCGCGTGCGCGGTTGCGGGGCCGCGACCGCCGGACAGGTGTGGGCGGCTGTTCGGCGAATGAATCGAAGGAGCGAGTGTCGTGGTGACTCTGTGCAAGCCCGCGGTGTCCGTGCCCGAGCATGTGATCACGATGGAGGAGACCCTCGACCTCGCGCGCGCCCATCATGAGGGACATCCCCAACTGGCCCTCGCGCTCCGGCTGATCGGGAACACCGGCGTCGCTCGCCGGCACATGGTCCAGCCCATCGAGGAGACCTTGAAGCACCCCGGCTTCGAGGAGCGCAACATCCGGTACGAGGCCGAGGCGAAGGCCCGGGTGCCCGCGGTCGTCCGGGAGGCGCTGGAGAACGCGGCGCTGCGTCCGGCCGACATCGACATGATCGTCTACGTGTCGTGCACGGGCTTCATGATGCCCTCGCTCACCGCCTGGATGATCAACACGATGGGCTTCCCCAGCCACACCCGGCAGGTCCCCATCGCCCAGCTGGGCTGCGCCGCCGGCGGGGCGGCCCTCAACCGGGCGCACGACTTCTGCACCGCGTACCCCGACGCGAACGTCCTCGTCGTCGCCTGCGAGTTCTGCTCGCTCTGCTACCAGCCGACCGACCTCGGCATCGGCTCGCTGCTCTCCAACGGCCTCTTCGGCGACGCCGTCGCCGCCGCCGTGGTCCGGGGCCGGGGCGGCACCGGCATCGCCCTGGAGCGCAACAGCTCCTACCTGGTGCCCGACACGGAGGACTGGATCGCCTACAGCGTCCGCTCCACCGGCTTCCACTTCCTGCTCGACAAGCGGGTGCCCACCACGATGGAGCCGCTGGCCCCGGCGCTCCGCGCGGTCGCCGGAGCGCACGGCTGGGACGCCGGTGACCTGGACTTCTACATCATCCACGCCGGCGGCCCGCGCATTCTCGACGACCTGAGCCGCTTCCTCGAAGTGCCCCCGGACGCCTTCCGGTTCAGCCGCGCCACCCTCACGGAGTACGGCAACATCGCCAGCGCCGTCGTCCTCGACGCCGTCCGCCGGCTCTTCGAGGAGGGCGGGCAGACCGAGGGCGCCCGGGGCATCCTCGCCGGCTTCGGGCCCGGCATCACCGCCGAGATGTGCCTCGGACGGTGGACGAACTCCGCACCCGTGGTCGACCCGGGTCTCCACACCCGCCGCATCGTCGGCCATGCACCGGCGCTCCGGCCCGTCCCCACCCCCGCCTGACCCTGTCGGGCCGCGCCCGACGCCTTTCCCCCGCATCCCGACAGAGCCCGACGCCCCCGCGCATCCCGACAGAGCCCGACGCCCCCGCGCATCCCGGCAGAGGAGGCCCGAACCGCCCCGGCCAGGGCCTCGCGCGAGGCCCTGGCCGGGGCGTGTCGCTCAGCCCGGCCCCTCCCGCCCCGTCCAGTGGCAGGCCACCGCCTGTGCCCCGCCGCCGCCGAGGATCGGCAGGGGTTCGCCGCGGCAGAGGTCGGCGACGGGGGCCGCCTCGCCCGAGGCGAGGATGTGGCAGCGGGCGTGGAAGCGGCAGCCGGAGGGGATGCGGGAGGGGTCGGGGGGCTCGCCGGTGAGGACCACGGGCGGCTCGGCGGACTCGGGGAGGACCGACAGCAGGGCGCGGGTGTAGGGGTGCTGGGGCCGGGTCAGGACGGACTCCACCGTGCCGGTCTCCACGACCCGGCCGAGGTACATGACGGCCACCCGGTCCGCGATGTTCCACGCGAGCCCGAGGTCGTGCGTCACGACCAGGGCGGAGAGGCCGAGTTCGTCGCGCAGACGCAGCAGCAGCGCCAGGATCTCGCCGCGTACGGACGCGTCCAGGGAGGCCACCGGCTCGTCGGCGACGATCAGTTCGGGCTCCAGGACGAGGGCGCCCGCGATGACGACGCGCTGCCGCTGCCCGCCGGACAGCTCGTGCGGGTAGCGCAGGAAGAAGCGCTCCGGGGGGCGCAGGCCGGCCCGCGCGAGGGCCCCGGCGACCGCGGCCCGTTCGTCCCCCGCGTACCCGTGGATCCGCAGCCCCTCCGCGACGGCGTCGTACACGGTGTGCCGCGGGTTGAGCGAACCGCTCGGGTCCTGGAGGACCAGCTGGGCCCGCTTCCGGTACGACTTGAGGGCCCCGGCGGAGTAGGAGAGCGGCCTGCCGTCGAAGGTGACCGTGCCCGACGTGGGGCGGACCAGGCCGAGGAGGGAGCGGGCCAGCGTCGTCTTCCCGCACCCCGACTCCCCGACGAGGGCGACGATCTCGCCGGTGCCGATGTCCAGGTCCACCCCGTCCACCGCGCGCGCGGGCGCGGCGCCGCGCCGGCCGGGGAAGGTGACATGCAGGCCGCGCGCCGAGAGCAGCGGGCCCGCGGGAGCCTCCGTACCCACCGTGCCGCCGATGTCCGTGGCGCCCCTGCGCACGGCCTCGCTCATGACGTACTCCCCACGTGTACGCAGGCGGCCCGGCGCTCCGCGCCCGCCTCCCGCAGTTCCTGGTCCTCCTCGGCGCAGGCGTCCACCGCGACCGGGCAGCGCGGCCGGAAGGAGCAGCCGCCGGGCAGGTCGGCCGGGTCCGGCGGGTCGCCGGGCAGGCCGCGCGGCGCCCGCCGGGACGCGAGGTCCCCGATGCGGGGGAACGCCGAGGACAGCGCCCGCCCGTACGGGTGCGCGGCGGCCTCGTACACCGCCCGCGCCGGTCCCTCCTCGACGACCCGGCCGGCGTACATCACGGCGAGCCGGTCGCAGGTGTCGGCGAGGACGGCCAGGTCGTGGCTGATCATCAGGAGGCTGATGGACTGCTCGGCGACGAGCCGCTCGATCAGCCGCAGGATCTGCGCCTGGATCATGACGTCGAGCGCCGTCGTCGGCTCGTCGGCGACGATCAGCCGGGGGTCGCAGGCCAGCGCCATCGCGATCATGACGCGCTGGCGCTGTCCGCCGGAGAGCTCGTGCGGATAGCCGGCGGCGCGCGCGGCGGGCAGGCCGACGTGTTCGAGCAGCTCGCCGACCCGTCTGCGGGCCGCCGCCGGGGTGGACCGGCCGTGGACGAGCAGCGGTTCGGCGATCTGGTCCCCGATCCGGTGCACGGCGTTCAGGGAGTGCATCGCGCCCTGGAAGACGATCGAGGCGCCCGCCCAGCGGACGGCCCGCAGCCGTCCCCAGTTCATGGCGAGGACGTCCTCGCCGTCGAGCAGGACCCGGCCCTCGATCCGCGCCGAGGCCGGGAGCAGCCGCAGCAGCGCGAGCGCGAGGGTGGACTTGCCGCAGCCGGACTCGCCGGCCACCCCCAGTTTGGTCCCCGCCTCCAGGGTCAGGTCGACTCCGCGGACGGCGGGCACGGCGCCCGCCCCCGTTCCGTACGTCACCCTCAGGTCCCGTACCTCCAGGAGGCTCATCGCCCCACCCCCAGCTTCGGGTTGAGCACGGACTCGACGGCCCGGCCGCAGAGCGTGAACGCGAGCGCGACCAGTGCGATCGCGATGCCGGGCGGGGCCAGGTACCACCAGTGCCCGGAGGAGACGGCACCCGCCTCGCGGGCGTCCTGGAGCATCCCGCCCCAGGAGACCACCGTCGGGTCGCCGAGCCCGAGGAAGGCGAGGGTCGCCTCCGTGAGGATGGCGGTGGAGATGCCGAGCGTGGTCTGCGCGAGCACCAGGGGCATCACGTTCGGCAGCACGTGGCGGCTCATGACGTGTCCGTGGCCGCCGCCGAGCGCGGTCGCCCGCTCGATGTACGGGCGGGACTCGACGGCGATCGTCTGCGCCCGCACGAGACGGGCGGTGGTGGGCCAGGAGGTCACCCCGATGGCCACGACCACCGTCCACATCGACCGGGACATGACGGTGGCGAGCACGATCGCCAGGACCAGCGTGGGCATCACGAGGAACCAGTCGGTGACCCGCATGACGACGGTCGAGAACCAGCCGCCGTAGTGACCGGCGATGATCCCCACCAGGGTGCCGATGGCGACCGACAGCGTCGCCGCGAGCAGCCCGACGAGCAGGGAGATCCGCGCCCCCCAGATCAGCAGTCCGAGCAGCGATCGGCCGAACTGGTCGGTGCCGAGCGGGAACGCGGCGCTCGGCGGTTCCAGGGCGGTGCCCGGCGCCTCCGTCACCGACTGCACGTCGGCGCCGACGAGCAGCGGGGCGAGGAGGGCGAGCAGGGCGATCAGGGTGAGCCCGGCGAGCCCGAACAGCCCGGCGCGGTGGGTGCGGTACCGCTTCCAGAAGCGGGCCACCGTGCCGCGGCGGCGCGCCCACACCAGCGACCGCTTCGTCGAGGGTGTCCCGGTCGGGGTCGTCGTGTCCGTCGAGGTCATCGGCCCACCCGGGGATCGAGCAGCGGATAGAGCAGGTCGGCGATCAGGTTCATGAGGATCATCGCGCCGGCGAAGACCACGAACAGGCCCTGTACGAGCGGCAGGTCGGGCACGCTCAGCGCCTGGTAGAACAGCCCGCCGAGGCCCGGCCAGGAGAACACCGTCTCCACCAGGATCGAGCCGGCCGCCACATGGCCCAGGTTGATGAAGATCATGGTGACCGTCGGGAGGAGCGCGTTCGGTACGGCGTGCCGGCGCCGCACCACGTCGTCGCGCAGTCCCTTCGCGCGTGCCGTCGTCAGGTAGTCGCCGCCCATCTCGTCGAGGAGCGAGGAGCGCATCACCAGCAGTGTCTGCGCGTAGCCGACGGCGACCAGGGTCACCACCGGCAGGACCAGGTGGTGGGCGACGTCGAGGACGTACCCGAAGCCGGTCTCGCCCGTGCCGGACTCCATGCCGCCGGTGGGGAAGAGTCCGGGGATCGGCCCCATGCCGACCGAGAAGACGATGATGAGGAGCAGTCCGAGCCAGAAGGACGGCACCGACCACAGGGTCAGCGCGATCCCGGTGTTCAGCTTGTCGCCGAGGCCGCCGTGGCGCCAGGCCGACCGGGTGCCGAGCCACAGGCCGAGCGTGGAGTAGATCACCACGGCGACTCCGGTCAGGAGCAGCGTCGCGGGCAGTTTCTCGGCGATCAGGTCCCCGACCGGGGCGCGGAACTGGAACGAGGTGCCGAGGTCGCCGCTCAGCGCCTTGGCGCAGTAGTCGGTGAACTGCTGCCACAGCGGCAGATCGAGACCGAACTGGTGGCGGAGTGTGGCCAGCTGCTCGGCGGAGGTGGGGACGCCGTGCGTCATCGCCTTCACCGGGTCGCCGGGGATGATCCGGAAGAGGAAGAAGCTCGTGACGAGCACGGCGAGGAGCGAGACGAGCGCGCCGCCCAGCTTCCCCGCCGCGTGACGGAGATAGCCGAGGGAGGAACCGGTGCGGTGTGCGCCGTCCGTGGCGCGGGCCTCCTCGGCCCGCGCCACGTCGGCGGCGGTGCTTGCCGTCGTCACGTCCTACTCGCGGTCGTCGGCGGTGGAGCGGCGGCGCAGACCGAGGAAGGCGCCGAGACCGACCACGACGACCACCGCCGCGCCGATGCCGATGATCACACCGGTGGACGAGCCGCCCCCGTCGGAGTCGCCGGAGGCGGAGGCCGCGGGCACGGCCGACCACCAGCTCCAGTAGCCGTCCTGGCCCCAGAGGTTTCCGGCCGCCTCGGGCATGGTCGTGATGGACTTGATCTGGTCCGTGCGGTACGCCTCCAGGGCGTTCGGGTAGGCCATGACGTTCATGTACCCCGTGTCGTACAGCCGGGACTGCATCTGCTTGACCAGATCCGCCCGCTTGGCGGCGTCGTACTCCACCGCCTGCTGCGCGTAGAGCCCGTCGAACCGCGGGTCGCAGATGAAGTTGTCGGTCGCCCCGCTGTCCTTCGGCGTGGCCGGGAGCGTGCCGCAGGTGTGGATCGACAGCACGTAGTCCGGGTCGGGGTTGACCGACCAGCCGTCGAACGCGAGATCGTAGTCACCCTTGACCCAGGGGTCCGAGACGCTGTCCAGGCACTCGACCTTCAGGCCGACGCCGAGCTTGCCCCACCACTCCTGGAGGTACTTGCCGACCGCCTTGTCGTTGGGGTCGGTGGCGTGACAGAGGATCCGGAAGTCGAGCGGCTTGCCGTCCTTGCCGACGCGCTTGCCGTCGGCGTTCTTCCGGTACCCGGCCGCGTCGAGGACCTTCTCCGCCGCGGCCGGGTCGTACGCCCGCTTCTGCGCGGCCTCCGGCTGCCAGAAGTACGAGCCGAAGCGCGGCGGGATGTAGCCCTCGCCCTCGACCGCGTGGCCCTGGAAGACCTTGTCGACGAGGGTGGTGCGGTCGACGGCGAGGAAGAGCGCCTTGCGCACGGCGGGGTCGAGCAGCGCCGGGTGGCCGTTGCCGAAGGTCTTGCCGTCCTTGGCCTTCGCGCCCGGGTTGGTGGCGAGCGCGTAGAAGCGGCGGCCGGGGGCGTCGTTGACCTTGATGTCCTTCTGGGTCTTCAGGGCGGCGGCCTGGGCCGGTGTCAGGTTCGGTACGAAGGAGACCTCGCCCTTCTGCAGGGCGGCGACGGCGGCGTCCCCGTCCTTGTAGTACTTGAAGACCAGCTCGTCGAACTTGGGCGCGCCCCGCCAGAACGTCTTGTTCGGCCTGAGCTTGATGTACTGGTCGACCTTGAAGTCCGTGATGACGAACGGGCCGTTGCCGACGATGGGGAACTGCTTGTCGTTGTTGAACTTCGAGAAGTCCCCGACCTTCTCCCAGACGTGCTTCGGCACGATCGGCACGTCGAGCGCCGTCATCGTCGCCTGCGGCTTCTTCAGCTGGATGACGAGGGTCTGCGGGTCGGTCGCCGTGACCTTCGCGAAGTTCGCGGTGAAGCTGCCGTTCGCCGTGGCGGCGTTCGGGTCGGTCATCATCTTGTTGAAGGTCCAGGCCGCGTCCTCGGCGGTGGCCGGCTTCCCGTCGGACCAGGTCGAGTCCTTGCGGATCGTGTACGTCCACGTCAGCTTGTCCGCCGACGGGGTCCAGGCCGTCGCCAGACCCGGGACGGTCCGCGCGTCCTTCGGGTCGTAGTTGGTGAGGTACTCGTACGCCAGCCGGTGGATGCTCGTCGAGGTGAGCTTCTGGGCGAGGAACGGGCTCAGCGAGTCGATGCTCTGCGAGACGGCCACCGTGAGGGTGGTGCCGCCGGACTTCTCGTCCTCCGCCTGAGCGGTGCCGGGGACGACGGCGAGGGAGGTGGCGGCGACCCCGCCGGCGAGCAGCAGGCGGAGGGCTCTTCGGGCAGGCGCTGGGCGGGGCGGAACCTTCGTGACCATGACCATGAGACGTGTCCTCGCGTCGGATGACTGTCGTGGATCTTGTGCTGACGATGGGTGAAGCGAAGGTGTATCAGCGGTGGTCTGCCGTCGTCAACGATCCCTCAAACCCCTTGTGGGCTGCGGGAATGCCAAGAGGCCCCGTATCGGTGAACCGATACGGGGCCTCATTGGTCTACGCCTGTGACGCCTTACTGCTGAGGGGCTGGCGGCGCCTGCGGAGGCGTCTCGGAGTCCGTCTGAGGGGGCAGCGGCTGCCCCGCCTGCGGCTGCTGCTGCCAGGCCGGCGGAACCCCCGGCTGTCCCGGCTGCTGCGGGTACGGCTGGGGCTCCTGCGCCGGATACGGCTGCCCGGCGGCGGGCTGTCCGGGCGCGTACGGACCGGGCGCGTACGGACCGGGCATCGGCTGCCCCGGCATGGGCTGTCCGGGCATCGGCTGACCCGCCTGGGGGTACGCCTGCGCCGGGTAGGGCTGTCCCGGCTGCGGCGGGTACGGCTGTCCGGGCTGCGGGGCCTGGGGCGCGTACGGCTGTCCGGGGACGGGCTGCCCGGGCGGCGCGTACTGGCCCGGCACGGGCTGTCCGGGTGCGTACTGACCGGGCATCGGCTGGCCCGGCATGGGCTGACCGGGGCCCTGCTGGCCCGGCATCGGCGGGGCCATGTGCGGGGGCAGCGCCCCCTGGTTGTCGCCGGTCCACAGCCCCTGCGCCTGCTGCGCCCGGACGAAGTCCTCCGCCACCATCGCCGAGAGGTGGAAGTACGCCTCCCGGGTCTTCGGCCGCATCATGTCGAGGTCCACCTCGGCGCCGGCCGACAGGTGCTCGTCGAAGGGCACGACCACGACGCCGCGGCAGCGGGTCTGGAAGTGCTGCACGATGTCCTCGACCTTGATCATCTTCCCGGTCTCGCGGACACCGGAGATGACCGTGATCGACCGCTGCACCAGGTCGGCGTAGCCGTGTGCGGAGAGCCAGTCGAGCGTCGTCGAGGCGCTGGACGCGCCGTCCACGGAAGGCGTCGAGATGATGATCAGCTGGTCGGCGAGGTCGAGCACCCCGCGCATGGCGCTGTACAGCAGACCCGTACCCGAGTCGGTGAGGATGATCGGGTACTGCTTGCCCAGGACGTCGATCGCGCGCCGGTAGTCCTCGTCGTTGAACGTCGTCGAGACGGCCGGGTCCACGTCGTTGGCGAGGATCTCCAGACCGGACGGCGCCTGCGAGGTGAACCGGCGGATGTCCATGTACGAGTGGAGGTACGGGATCGCCTGCACCAGGTCGCGGATGGTCGCCCCGGTCTCGCGCCGCACCCGGCGGCCCAGGGTGCCGGCGTCCGGGTTGGCGTCGATCGCCAGGATCTTGTCCTGCCGCTCGGTCGCCAGCGTCGCCCCCAGCGCGGTCGTCGTCGTGGTCTTGCCGACACCGCCCTTGAGCGAGATGACCGCGATCCGGTAGCAGGACAGGACGGGCGTGCGGATCAGGTCCAGCTTCCGCTGCCGCTCCGCCTCCTCCTTCTTGCCGCCGAGCTTGAACCGGGCGGCGTTGCCCGGCGTACGGCTCGACTTCGGCTTCTGCTTGTTGTTCCGCAGCAGCCGGTCCGAGGAGAGCTCGACGGCCGCGTTGTACCCGAGCGGAGCGCCCGGCACGGACCTCTCCCGCTGGTCGTGCGTCACGGGCGAGGGCCAGGCGGCACCCGTCCGCGGGTCGACGGCCGGCTGCTGCGCGTCCTGGGGCGGCAGCGGTGCCTGCGGTGCCTGCGGCGGTACGGCGCCGGGGTGCGGGTACCCGTACCCGCCCGGCGACTGGGCCTGCGGCGGCACCCCGCCGGGGACACCGGGCTGCTGCGGGTATCCGTAACCCGGCTGCTGCTGCGGATAGCCGTAGCCCGGCTGCTGCGGAGGCGTCCCGGGGTGCGGGAAGCCGTAACCACCCTGCGGCGCCTGACCCTGCGGAGCCTGCGGATACCCGTATCCACCGGGCCCCTCCGGCTGCGACTGTCCCTGCGGCGGTACGGGGGCTGCGGCGGGCGCGACGGGCCCCGCCTGCGCCGGCCAGCCGGCGGTCGGCGGCAACGGCTGCCCACCAGGGTACGGCTGGCCGCCCGGGTACGGCTGTTCGCCCGGCGCGGGCTGCGCGGGCCACTGCTGCGCGGGCCCGGGAGCGGCCGGCTGGAACGACGGCGGGAGGGGCGGCAGCCCCGCCCCGCCCTGCGGGCCGGGACCCGGGTACGGGCCGGGCGCGTGGCCGTCGGCGGGCGGCGCGGCCGGGTAGCCGGGGGCGGGGAACGGCCCCGGTGCCACACCGGGCGCGCCGGGCTGCGGACCGGCGGCCGGGTACGGCGCCTGACCCGCGTCGGGGCCGAAGCCCTGCGGCGCGGCTCCGGCCGGGTACGGGGAGGGGGCGTCGGCGGACGCGGCCGCCGGGTACGCCTGACCCGCGTCGGGGCCGAAGCCCTGCGGTGCCGGGGTGGTGTCCGTCGGCGCGGCAGCCGGGTACGGGTCGACCGGGAAGGGGCCCGGAGCCGGAGCCGTACCCGGGGCACCGGTCTGCGGCGCGGCGATCGGGTACGCCCCGGGCGCCGACACGTCGGCCTCCGGCGCCGTCCCGGGCGCGTCCGCGGGATCCGCGGATCCGAGGGTGGCGTCCGCCGCGGCGCCGGTGCCGGCCTCCTCCTCGGCGTCCGCTCCGGAGCCGTCGGCCGAGGTCGTTCCGGTCGTCCCGGAGGCGTCCGCCGCATCCGCTTCGCCGTCGTCCGCGCCAGGCGCCCCGGCTGTCGTGTCCGCGCGCGCGGCGCCGTCCTGGTCCGACCCGAACGTGCCGGCCGCCGGGCTCTCCGCCACGGCGTCCGTGGCGCTGTCGGCGGCGTCCGTCGTGGAGGCCGGTGCGTCCGGCCCGTTCGACGCGTCCGCTCCGGCCTCGGCCGCGGTGGCGTCCGCGCCTTCGGCGACGGCCGCGGTGGGCAGCGGGCCCCCGGCCGTGAGCGGGACCGGTTCGGTGGTCACGCCCGCGCCGGTGCCCGGCGTCCCCGGGAGGGGAACGGGGCCGGTGCTCGCGGGTGCGCCCGCGCCGTCGGTCCGCTCGGTGGAGTGCTCGGCCGCGCGGTCGGCGATCTCGCGCTCAAGGGCGGCGGGGGAGAAACGCATGGTCGCGCCGCTCTCCACCTCCCCGCCCCCGAAGGGCGCGGCGGGCGCGGCCGCCTCCGGTGCCACGGGCGCGGGCACCTCGTACGCCGGTACGGGAGCGGGGTTCGCCGCCTGTGCCGGAACAACGGGTGCGACGGGTGCGACCGGAGCGGCCGGAGCAAGCGGAGCGACAGCCATCGGCGGGGTCGGCGCGACCGGCGCGACCGGTGCGGTCTGCGGCGCCGCGGCGGGCGGCACGGCGGCCGGCGGCTGGTTCCAGCTCGGCTCGAAGCCGCCGCCCGAGGGGAGCCCGGGGACGGGGAGACCGGGGACAGGGGGCTGCCCCGGCATCGCGACGGGCGCTCCGCTGGGCGGCGGGGGAGTGGCACCGCCGGCCCCCGCACCGCCCGACGCGTTCTGCGTGTACCAGGCGGGCGGGGTGTAGTCGATGGTGAACTCACCCGTCATCTCGGCGGGATCCGCGTCGGACTGATCGTCGGCGGGCGGATTCCAACCCCCGTGGATCTCGTCGCGATCGCCGTTCACTTTGCCTCCTGGTGTGGTCGAGCACCCTTGTGCCGTGGTGGGCGGGGCCCTTCCAGCCTAATCGGCGCGGGCAACCGCCGGGCAGGCCCGACGGGCACTCCTCGCCCGTCTCCGCGGTCGGGCCACGCCCCCAAGTGACCCGGCTGCGCCGCAGAGTGAGAACCCCGACCGTTCAAAACAATGTCAAAGCAATACAAAAACGGACGTACTTGAACGACTGTGCGCTGTGACGGGGCCGTTCAGTCCATCCGGCGCGCGGCGCCCAACAATCCGGTCTCGGCGTCCGTCGCCTGCGTCATCACGAACTGGCGGTCGTTCTGCGTGCACCACAGGGTCACCCCGTCGGCCAGCGTGGACAGCGCCTCGTACTCGTGGCGCGGAAGGCTCATGATCCGGCCGATCTGCGCGGCCTCGTCGGGCGACACCCGCTGGACGCCGACCAGGGAGGACTTCTCCAGGAGCCGGGGCGCGACCGGGCTCAGATAGGGGAGCAGCGTCACCACCGACTGCCACGGCGCCGACACCACGCGGCCGCGCGGCGGGCGCATGCCGCAGTCCCGGACCACGACGACCGGGCTGCCGGCCGACGCGCCCTGCGGCGGCACCCGCCCCACGTCGTGCAGCGCGATGCACGGCTGACCGCCGCCGGCGGCCTGCGCGAGGGCCGTCCACGTCTGCGCGCGGCCGGTCTCGACGGCCACCCGGGCCCCCGTCGCGGCGGCCCGCAGGGCCAGCACCTGCGCGGTCCACAGACCGCCGATGAGGGTGACGTCGTACGCCACGGGCCGGTTGATGCCGAGCACCGCGGGCCGGTTCTCGGCGTCCACGCCGACCACCATGCCGTCGTCGCCCACCGGCAGGGCCAGCGCGTCCAGCTGTTCCACGGGGACCGAGTGCCGGTCGCGGCGCGGCCCGACGAGCCCGAAGCCGAACCGCGGCCGCGCCCCCCGGCCCGTACGCGGAGTGGGCGAGCCGCCGGAGGCACCCGCACCGGGCTGCGTACCGAAGGACCCGGCGCCGTGCTGCGTACCGAACGAAGAGGTGGACATCAGCGCGCACCTCCCAGCGGCAGCGTCGCGAGCATGCCCGGTCCCTGTTCCCGGTCGAGACGCACCAGACCCGTCCTCACCCCGCGCGCCGCGCGTTCCAGTTCGTGCCGCGCCGCCACGAGCTCCTCGTCGCTGCGCCCGGTGATCCGCACGTGTCCGGTCACCGTCACCTCCTGCCGGTCCCCGCCGCTCAGCGTCAGGCTGAACGTCGTCGCGAGCGCGGGCAGCGAGGTCAGCAGGGCCACCAGCTGCGGCATCGACGCGCCCGCGCCACCGCTCCGGCCGCCCAACTGGGGCCAGCGCCCCACCCAGTACGTCGTGTGCCGGCGGTCGTCGACCCGCCAGGTCCGCGCCGTCTCCTGCGTCCGCCGCGTCTGCGCCTGCCCCCGGCCCGCCTGCGCGATCGCCATCGGGCTCGCGCAGGTCGAGGTGGCGAGCGCCGACGTGAGCTCCTGCTCGGTCAGCACGTCCGCCCGGAACCCGGCGCCCGCGAGGCGGCTCGCCAGCTGGTCGGCCGCCCGCACCACGCACTTCTGCGCGCCCGTCATGCCGCCGCCGCGCGCGGCGACCGCCTCCGGGCACAGTTCGGGGTCGAGCTTGAGGGCGATCCAGGTGATCCGCACCGCGGGCGAGCCCGTCTGCGCCTGGAGCGGCCCGTAGTTGCGGGCGGCCATCGACTGCGGGGGCAGGTGCGGCGCGGGCGCCGGCTGCGTGTGCTGCACGATCTGCGCCGACTCCAGCCGGATGCCGTCCACTTCCAGGACGTCCCGGACGATGCCGACCGGCAGCGGCCGGGCCGCGCGCTCGGGGCGCAGCGCCGTGCCCTCCGACTCGACCCGCAGGACGGCGGTGAGGAAGGTGCCGTCGCCGATCATCCCGACCGGACGGCGGTCACGGTCGCTGTACGCGTAGGTCCGCAGCGCCGGATCGCACTCCACGACCGGGGCGAGCCCCGGCTCGGTGCCGGCCGGCACCGTGAAGGAGGCCGCCCGGCGCGAGCGGGCCCGCAGCGCGAGGAAGGTGCCCAGCCACTCCGGCAGGGAACGCCGGTGCCGGCGCACCACGGCGAGGAGGACGAGCACGACCGCGACCACACCCGCGGGAACCAGCAGCACCGGTTCCACGACCCAGGCGACGGCGAGCAGCGCGGCCGCCACCTCGACCAGGACGAGCTGTTGCAATCGGAACGACCCGAAGTGTCCGGGACGCGCCTGGAGCCTCGGCGAGACCGAGGAGGCGGGTCCGGTGGACGGGGGTGCGGAGACGGTGGCCGCGGCCGACCGCGTCCGCGTCGCGGAAGCCATGATGGAGAATCCCCCTCAATTCATCCCGATCACCCTGGCCCGCCAGGGCTTTGGGGGCCGGATCACCCTACCCGCCCCACGAACCCCACGGGACAGCAGGCATAGTAGGGGTCCGGTCCGACAGCCGGGGCCCGGGTGCCACCTCCCCGATCCCCGCGCGAAGACTGCGCCTGACGAGAATGGGGACTCATGGCATCGCGCCGGGACGAGCTCAACGCGTACACCTTTGCGAAGAAGCGCACGGTGGCGGCATTCCTCCAACCCTCGCCCTCCGGTACGGAGGAGGGGGCGCCGAAGCCGCTGCGCGCGATCGCCCCCGGCCTGATCGTCGCCGCCCTCGTCGTCGCCGGGTTCGGCGCCTGGGGCATGTTCAAGCCCTCCGCGCCCAAGGGCTGGGACACCCCCGGGACCCGGGTGATCGTCGGAAAGCAGTCGACGACCCGTTACGTCGTCCTGCAGACCGGCAAGGGCAAGGACGCGAAGACCCTGCTCCACCCCGTCCTCAACCTCGCGTCGGCCCGGCTGCTGCTCAACCCCGACCAGTTCCAGGTCGTCCAGGTCGACGACAAGACCCTCGACCTCGGCAAGCCGCCGCGCGGCCCGATCCTCGGCATCCCGTACGCCCCCGACCGGCTGCCCGCGGCGGACGACGCGGGCACCGCCAAGCGCTGGGCCGTCTGCGAGCAGCCCGGCGGCGGCAAGGGCGCCAGCGTCCAGAAGGCCACCTTCCTCTTCGCCCACCGCGACCTGAAGCGCACCACGGGGGAGGGGCAGCTCAAGGACGGGGAGGTCCTCTACGTCCAGGGGCAGACGGGCAAGGCCCAGTTCCTCGTCGACCACACCGGCACCAAGTACCCGGTGAAGGCCGACTCCACCGGCCTGCTCACCGCCCTCGTCGGCCTCAACAAGGAGCCGCAGCCCGTCACCGACGACTGGCTCGCCACCCTGAAGACCGGCGACGAGATCGACTTCCCCCGCATCGAGGGCGAGGCCGGTTCCCCCGCCGGCATCCCCGGCAACGAGCTGACCGCGACCGAGAACCGGGTCGGCATGGTCCTCCTCGCCCAGACCGGCTCCGGACCCCAGCACTACGTCGTGCTCCCCGGCAAGGTCCGGCCCGTCAGCGACTTCACCGCCTGGCTGCTCATCAACGCCCCGCAGACCGGCGTCCTCGACATGGACGGCAAGGCGACCGCCGTCGACGCCTCCGCCTTCGTCCCGGACTCCACCGTCCTCCAGCCCCGCGCCCACTGGCCGGGGAAGAAGTCCAAGCAGGTCAACGGCGTGACCGGCGCGGGCGCCCGGGACACCGTCTGCAGCGTCCTCACCGGCGTCGACGAGAAGGGCGACACGACCCTCACCACCTGGGCCGGCACCCAGTACCCCGCCGACATCACCGCCGGCGGCACCAGCACGTACGTCACCCCGGGCAGCGGCCTGCTCTACACCCAGATCCAGGGGAAGCAGAAGACGCCCGACGGCTCGCTCTTCCTCGTCACCGACACCGGACTGCGGTACGCCGTCCAGGCCAACGGCGACAGCGACTCCGCCCGCTCCGAGATCGGCGCCGGCGAGCAGAAGCAGACCGACGGACGCCCGGAACCCAGCGACGCCCAGAAGCGTCTCGGGTACGAGAAGGTCACGCCGGTCCTCGTCCCGATCGAATGGTCGGAGTTCCTGTCGAAGGGCCCGCGACTCAACACCAACAGCGCGCGTCAGCCGCAGGGTTCCTGAGGAGGGAGGCACCGTGACGACGACGAACCGCACGGCCGCCCTGCTCGCCGCGGGCACCCTCACCGCCCTGCTCGCGGCGACGCCCGCGGCCTCCGCGACGCCCGCCGCGGCGGGCGCGCCGCGCCGCGACGGCCCCGTCCTCGACGGCAGCGGCGAGTGCACCTTCCCGATGAAGAAGCAGATCGAGGGCACTCCCTGGCCGCTCCAGCGGGTCCTCCTCGACGAGCTGTGGCAGGACACCAAGGGCAAGGGCGTCCGGGTCGCGGTCATCGACACCGGCGTCGACGACGTCAACCCGCAGCTGCGCGCCGCCGTCGACGCCAAGGCGGGCAAGGACTACCTCAAGCCCGACAAGGAGAACCCGGGCTTCGGAGACGAGAAGCGCGGCAAGACCGACGGCACCGTCGACGAGGTCGGCCACGGCACCAAGGTCGCCGGCATCATCGCCGCCCGCCCCCGCAAGGGCACCGGCTTCGTCGGCCTCGCACCCGAGGCCACGGTCATCCCGATCCGGCAGAACGACGAGAAGAACAGCGGCAAGTCCGACACCATGGCCCTCGCGATCGACCACGCCGTGAACAAGGGCGCGCGGGTCATCAACATCTCGCAGGACACCACCCAGCCGCTGGGCCCCGAATCGCCGATGGCCAAGGCCGTGGCCCGGGCGATCAAGGCGAACGTCGTCGTCGTCGCCTCCGCGGGCAACGACGGCATGGACGGCGCCCTCAAGAAGACCTACCCCGCCGCCTTCCCCGGCGTCCTCGCCGTCGCCTCCTCCGACCGGAACAACGAGCGCGCCGCCTTCTCGCAGGCCGGCACGTTCCTGGGCGTCGCCGCCCCCGGCGTCGACATCGTCTCCACCGTCCCCGGCGGCGGCCAGTGCGTCGACAACGGCACCAGCTTCTCCGCCCCGTACGTCGCCGGCGTGGCCGTCCTGCTCCGCGCGAAGTACCCGGAGTGGACCGCGGCCCAGATCGTGGCCCGGATCGAGCAGACCGCCGTTCGCTCCGTCAACGGACGTGACGACTACGTCGGTTGGGGCGTCGTCGACCCGGTGCGCGCGCTCGCCGACGCCGGGCCCGGGACACCGCCCGCCTCGCCCACGCCCGACCCGGGCCCGCCCAAGCCGCCGGCGCCCGAGGCGGCCCGTCTGACACTGTCGGAGACGCCCCAGGAGCGCTCCGAACGGCTCGCCACCTATGCGTTGGGGATCGGTGGCGTTCTGGTGGCCGTGGTCGCCGGAACGGCCGTCGTGATCCGCGACAGCCGCCGTCGAAGGGGGGTCCGATGAGCCGGGTGCCGGTCAAGTATCCGGACCTTCCTTTGCAGTTGGAACTGTCGCCGCCAATGGCTAAAGTGACCGCGGGGGGCACGGCAGTGCGAACCCAGCACGGGGGCGGCATCAGAAGATTCCCGTCCGCATCACGACCGGAAGGCCCGACGGCCCGGCCGTCGACGCCGCCGAAGGAAGAAGGGGCAAGATGTCGAAAGACCTGAACGTAACCAGTGCCGAACAAGTCAAGCTCGCCGGCCGGATCCAGGACTTCTCCGACGAGCTGCAGGCCCGCATCACCTCCCTCAACGGCGTGGTCGACCGCGTCCAGGCGGGCTGGCAGGGCGCTGCGAGCAAGGAGTACGACCGGGTCCAGAACGACCTGAACCAGCGTCTGCGCAGCATGCGTGCCGAGCTCTCCAGGCTCGAGGAGATCATGCGCATGAGCGCCGACGGGTTCTCGCAGGAGGAGGAGGACCGCCTGCGGTCCTTCCGCACGATGGACGCCAGCGGCGGCGCCGGTGGCGGCGGCAACCAGAGCGCCATCCTCGGTATGTGAGCCACCGGCTCGACCAGTCCTCCGCGCCACTCTCACTTCAGGAGTCATCACCATGACCACTGCGGTCAATTACGACACCGTGACGCAGGCGGCGGCCGACACCCGGCTGACCTCCAGCACCCTCACGCAGAAGCTCGACGACCTCATGGCCGAGGTCAACCGCGTCGCCTCCAACTGGGAGGGCGAGGCGAAGGTCGCGTACCGCGAGAGCCAGGACCGCCTGACCCGCGACATGGCCGGCATGAACCAGGACCTGGCGCGCATCGCCCAGCTCCTCGACGAGTCGGTCGTCGGCTACCAGGACACCGACAAGGGCAACGCCGCCCGGTTCCGCATGATGTAAGTCCGCGGACAACACGCGTGAGGGGGTGGCCCGTTCCGACGGGCCACCCCCTCACGCGTACCCCCGCGGCCTACCGCAGGTCGAACTCGCCGTCCCGCGCCCCGAGGACGAAGGCGTCCCACTCGGCCTTCGTGTACCGCAGCACGGTCTCCTTGTCGAGGGACGAACGCATCGCCACCCCTCCCGCCGGGAGGTGCGCGATCTCCACCCGCTCCTCGTCCGGGTTCGTCCCCGGAGCGCCCTGCCACTCGACACCGGAGATGTCCAGCGCGTACAGCTCGTCCTTCACCCGCTGCTTCTCCGCGGCCCGGGCGGCGTCGGCGCTCTCGGCGGTGCTCTCGTGTGCGTCGGTCATCGGCGCGTTTCCCTTCGCGGTGGTACGGCGGTCCCTCCTCACAGTAGTGGGACCGCCGTACCCGATCAGGGGGAAATCCCCTGCCCGTCAGTGCTGTTCCGGCAGCCAGCCCAGCTGCACCAGCGGATTGCCGCGCTTGCGCGACACGAACGTGCCCCGGCCCTGCGGCATCGGCCGCGCCCGGACGCTGCCCAGGATGTCGCCCTCCTGCGGGTCGCCGGACAGGATCACGCCCTGCGCGCCCAGCTCCCGCATCCGCTGCATGAACGGCTCGTACATCGCCCGCGAGGCACCCGCCTGGCTGCGGGCCACGATGAAGCGGATGCCGACGTCCCGCGCGAACGGCAGGTTCTCCACCAGGACCGCCAGCGGGTTCCCCGAGTTGGTGGCCACCAGCTCGAAGTCGTCGACGAGCACGAAGAGCTGCGGCCCCGACCACCAGCTGCGGTCCCGCAGCTGCTGCGGCGTGATGTCGGGCTTCGGAGCCCGCTTCGTCATCACCGTGTTGATCGCGTCCATGTGCATCTGCATGGCCGACGCCATCGGCGCGTACTCCAGGAGGTGCGAGGGCGCCACCGCCTCCAGCATCGTCCGTCGGTAGTCGCCCACCACGATCCGCGCCTGGTCCGGCGTGTACCGCTCGCACAGCTGCTTGGCGATCAGCCGCAGCAGCGCCGTCTTGCCGGACTCGCTCTCACCGAAGACCAGGAAGAACGGATCCGACTCGAAGTCGACGAACACCGGCTCCAGGTTCGCCTCGTCGATGCCGATCGCGATGCCGTGCTGCGGGTACTCGAAGCCCTTCGGCAGCTGCTCCGCCGGCAGCTTGCGCGGCAGCAGCCGCACCGCCGGGGCCGGCGCACCGGTCCAGCTCCCCTTCACCGCCCGGACGAACGCCGCCGTCCCCTCGGCCAGGTCACCGGACGAACTCGACCCGTCGATCCGCGGCAGCGCCCCCATGAAGTGCAGCTTCTCCGGCACCTGGCCCCGCCCCGGCACCCCGGTCGGCACGTTCGCCGCGACCTTGCGGTCGAACTCGGAGTCCATGACGTCACCGAGCCGCAGTTCGAGCCGGCCCAGCATCTGGTCCTTGAGCGCGGCCCGCACCTCCATGTACCGGGAGGCGGTGATCACCACGTGGATGCCGTAGCCCAGACCGCGCGCCGCGATGTCGGCGACGATCGGCTCCAGCATGTCGTAGTCGTTGCGGAAGCCGCCCCAGCCGTCCACGACCAGGAAGACGTCGCCCCACGCCTCGCCCGGCAGATCGCCCGCGGCCCGCTTGCGCCGGTAGGTCGTCATCGAGTCGATGGAGTGCGCGCGGAAGAACTCCTCCCGCCGGTTGAGCACACCCATCACCTCGGCCACCGTCCGGCGCACCCGCTCCGGGTCGAGCCGCGACGCGACCCCGCCGACGTGCGGCAGGTCGGCGAGTGACACCATGCTGCCGCCACCGAAGTCCAGGCAGTAGAACTGCACCTCGGCCGGGGTGTGGGTGAGCGCGAACGACGAGATCAGCGACCGCATGATCGTCGACTTGCCGGACTGCGGACCGCCGACCACCATCATGTGGCCGGCCGCCCCCGAGAAGTCCCGGTACAGCACCTCGCGCCGCTGCTCGAACGGCTTGTCGATGAGGCCGAGCGGCACCGTGAGCGCGCCCTGCCGCGTGTACTCCGTCGCCGTGAGCCCCCGGTCCGCCGTCTGCGCGAGCCCCGGCAGCAGCTGGTCCAGCGAGGGCGCCTGGTCGAGCGGCGGCAGCCACACCTGGTGCGCCGGCACGCCCTGCCCCTCCAGGCGCCGCACGATCACGTCGAGGACGGTGTCCGCGAGCGCGTCGTCCTCCTCGGCACGCTGCGCCGTGAGGTACGCCGGGTCCGGCGCCGCGTACACCACGGGCACCGGCGCCGCCGTGAACAGCGCGGGCCGCCGCTCCACCGGCAGCTGCCCGATCTCCAGCCGGGGCCCGCCCGACCGGTACGTCCCCGACACGTACGCCGCCTTGAAGCGGGTCATCTCGTCGGTGCCGAACTTCAGATAGCCCGAACCCGGCACCGACGGCAGGTGGTAGGCGTCCGGCACGCCGATCGCCGTCCGCGACTCCGCCGCCGAGAAGGTCCGCAGACCGATGCGGTACGACAGGTAGGTGTCGAGACCGCGCAGCTTGCCCTCCTCCAGGCGCTGCGAGGCCAGCAGCAGATGCACACCCAGCGACCGGCCGATGCGGCCGATCTGGATGAACATGTCGATGAAGTCCGGCTTGGCGGTGAGGAGTTCGGAGAACTCGTCGATCACCAGGACCAGCGAGGCCAGCGGCTCCAGCGGGGCGCCCGCCGCCCGCGCCTTCTCATAGTCGTGGATGTTGGCGTAGTTGCCCGCCGAACGCAGCAGCTCCTGACGCCGCTGGAGCTCGCCGCGGATCGCGTCGCCCATGCGGTCGACCAGTGTCAGGTCGTCCGACAGGTTGGTGATGACCGCCGCCACGTGCGGCATCTGCGACATGCCCGCGAAGGTCGCGCCGCCCTTGAAGTCCGCCAGGACGAAGTTCAGCGTCTCCGAGGAGTGCGTCACCGCCAGACCGAGCACCAGCGTCCGCAGCAGCTCCGACTTGCCGGAACCCGTCGCGCCCACGCACAGACCGTGCGGGCCCATGCCCTCCTGCGCGGCCTCCTTGAGGTCCAGCATGACCGGCTGGCCGTCCTCGCCGACACCGATCGGCACCCGGAGCCGCTCGGCCACCGACCGCGGCCGCCAGGTCCGCGCCACGTCCACCGACTCGGCGTCGCCGAGGTTCAGCAGATCCGTGAAGTCCAGATTGGCGAGCAGCGGCTCGTCGTCGTCCCCGCCGCCCATCCGCAGCGGCGCCAGCTGCCGGGCCAGCGCCTCGGCCGCCGGCAGCGAGATCCCGTCCGGCAGCCCCTCGTACGCGAATCCGCCGCCCGACTCCAGACGCAGCCGGCCCGGCCGCACCACCACGGACAGACCACCGCGCGGCTCGTCGAGTTCACCCGCGACGACCTCCACGATCGTCACGCCCTGGAGACCCTCGGCCGCCGCGAGCAGCGAGTCCGGCGGCACCATCCCGCCGTCCAGGACCACGACCACGTGCGGCTGGTCGAGCACCGGCTGGTTCTCCCGGGAGAACCGCGGCCGCCCGTCCAGCCTGGAGCGGACCAGGTTCTCCAGCTCGGCGAGGTCGTCGCCGAACAGCCGCTTCGTACCGGCCCCGTCGACCTGGCCGGGCACCTGCGTGTGCGGCAGCCACTTCGTCCAGTCCCACCGCTCCTGCGAGGCCCGCGCCGCGACCACCGCGAGCATCAGGTCGTCGGGGGAGTGCAGCGTCACCAGCTGCGCCACCAGGGCCCGCGCCGCGGCCTGCGCCGACTCCGGCTCACCCGACACCGTCACGTGGTAGAACGCCCGCATCGAGACCGCCATCGGCAGCCCGTCCAGCGTGCCGTGCACCGCGAGGAACTGCTGCATCGCACCCGCGCACAGCGGTTCCAGCTCGTCCACCGGCGCCGTGTCCGGCGCCACCAGGGGAGTCGCCAACTGCTGCGCCCCGAGGCCGATCCGCGCCTGCCCGAAGTCGTGGTCGCCGACCCGGCGCTCCCACACCCGCGAGCCCTCGGCCACCACCGACCACAACTGCTCGGGAGCGGGGTGCAGATACAGCTGCGCGTCCCGCTGACCGCGCGCGGTGCGCCGGACCGTACGCCGGGTCTGGGCGAGGTATTTGAGGTAGTCGCGGCGGACATCGGACATTTGCCCCTGCGTACCGCGACGGAATCTGACGAACTGGGCGACGGCCATCGCGAGCGTCGACGCCAGCATCAGCGTGCCCATGATCCGCATGATCGGCGACGGCGTCATGAAGAAGAAGACCACCGACGAACCCATGCCGAGCATCGGCAGGAGCTGCATCAACGCCGACTCCTGCTGCCCCCGCGGAAGTTCCGGCGGAGGCTCCAGGACCAGTTCCTCACCGGGCACTTCCGGCGGAAGCGACCTCGGCGGGCGTTTGACGACGATCTGGCTCACCGGCGCATCAATCCCTCGTTGGAGGCGGGCTCGTGGCGGGAGCTTCCGCACCGGCACCCCTGTCGGCAGCCGAGTGCGCGGACTTCCCCCATGGGACGGCGATCCTACTTGCAGCCCCCACCGGCCGTCCCCGGTAGGGTGGCGCGCGCATCGTGCGCAACCGCGAATCAGGGGGTCCAGACACGTGAGTACGACCGCAGCGACCGGCTTCTGCCGCGTCACCGTCGTGGCGCCGGACAGCCGCATCGACGTCGCGCTCCCGGAGGACATCGCCGTCGCCGACGTCTACCCGGAGATCCTCCGGCTCACCGGACAGACCCAGGCCGCGGGCACCCCCACCGGCTACCACCTCGTCCGCCGCGACGGATCGGTCCTCGACGGCGCCCGTACGCTCGCCGCCCAGCAGGTCCTCGACGGCGAGGTGCTCTCCCTGCGCCCCTTCGCCCAGTCCCTGCCGCCGGCCGTCTACGACGACGTGTCCGACGCCGTCGCCTCCGCCGTCACCCGCGACCGGCACCTGTGGAGCGACGAGCTGCTGCGCGGAGCCGGCCTCCTCGGCGGCGTCCTCCTGCTCGTCCTCATGGGCTTCGTCCTCTGGTTCGCCGACCCGGTCCGCCACGACATGCACAGCCTGCCCGGGATCATCGCGGGCGCCGCCGGCCTCCTGCTCACCGCCTTCGCCGGCGTCCGCGCCCGCGTCTACGGCGACCGGGCGACCGCCGTGGCCCTCGGCCTCGGCGCGCTGCCGCTGCTGCTCATCGCCGGCTCCGGGATCATCGGCCCCGACGCGGGCGAGGGCCCCGGCCGCCTCCAGTTCCTCCTCGGCTGCGTCACCGTCCTCGTCGCCGCGGTGGCCCTCGTCGCGCTCACCCCCAGCGGGGACGCGCCCTTCGTCGCCGCCACCTTCCTCGCCGGCGTCGGCACCCTCGCCACCTTCCTGGCGATCCTCACCGAGACCACCGCCACCGAGACGGCCGCCGTCTGCGCCCCCGTCGCCATCGGCCTCGTCGCCTTCCTGCCCGGCCTCTCCGCCCGCTTCGCCCGGCTCCCCATCGGCTACGCCGCCCCGCGCAGCGCCGCCGACGACGAGTTCCTCGGCGACCCGCAGCAGCCCGGCGAGGAGGCGCAGCCCGTCGACGGCGAGCGCATCGCCCTCCAGGCCCGCCGCGGCCACGAGATGCTCCTCGGCCTGGTCGGCGGCTGCGCGGCGGTCGTCGTCGGCTCCGCCGCCGTCCTCGGCTTCGCCGGAAACGTCTGGGGCCAGTTCCTCGCCCTCGCCGCCGGGCTGGCGATGCTGCAGCGCGCCCGCCTCTTCCGCTACACCTCGCAGGTCGCCTGCGTCCTGGTCGCCGGCATCGCCGCCATCGCGCTGCTCGTCCTCGGCCTCTCCCTCAACCCGCCGGCGGACCTGGTCAAGGACCTCCTGATGTACGGCGACCGGGGCGGCCTGGACATCCGTACGATCTGGCTCACCGCCGCCGTCGCCGCCGGAGCCGCGCTGATCACCGCCATCGGCCTGATCATCCCGAGGAAGGGCCTCTCGCCCTTCTGGGGCCGCCTCCTCGACCTGACCGAGGGCTTCGTCCTGCTCTCCCTCGTCCCGCTCTGCCTCGCCGTCCTCGACGTCTTCACCTCGGTGCGCGCGCTGACCAGCAAGTAGGAAAGGGAACCGGGCGCGCTCCGGCGAGCTGGTACGCTGTGTGACGGCCGTTTGTGTACGCGCTCCCGGAACCGCCTGGATCTCCGGATCCCCAGGACCCTCTGGAAGCTGCGCTCATCGGACCTTCGCCTCCGAGTCATGGAAGCTCCCCTGAGATCGAGACCAGGGGCACTCGTGGGCGCACGAACACCAATGAGGAGTACCGAGTGTCTCTCGACGCCGCTACGAAGAAGCAGATTTTCGCCGAGTTCGGCCAGAAGGAGGGCGACACCGGCTCTCCCGAGGTCCAGGTCGCGATGCTGTCCCGCCGCATCTCTGACCTGACCGAGCACCTCAAGCAGCACAAGCACGACCACCACTCCCGTCGTGGTCTGCTGATCCTGGTCGGCCAGCGCCGCCGCCTGCTGCAGTACCTGGCCAAGAAGGACATCCAGCGCTTCCGTACGCTGGTCGACCGCCTCGGCATCCGCCGCGGTGCGGCCGGCGGCGCCAAGTAAGACGCCGTGAAGGGAGCGGTTCCCACTTTCAGGGGGCCGCTCCCTTTGCTGTACGTGCACAAAGTGTGCGCACCGGCTTAGTCTGGTCGCACAACCCCATACGACGAGCGTGAAGCAGCCGGCCAGCCGCCGGTCCTCGGTAGTGGCCCCCGGACGAATCACCGGGTGCTTCGATCGAAGACCGGCCCGCATCCTGGGCACGCCTCTCCGCCGCCGTCGCCACCGTCCCCGGCCACACGGGCCCTGGACGCAAAGACGAACACGTAGGAGAAACCACTAGTGGAGAACGAGACCCACTACGCCGAAGCCGTCATCGACAACGGCACCTTCGGCACCCGCACCATCCGCTTCGAGACCGGCCGTCTGGCCAAGCAGGCCGCCGGCTCCGCCGTCGCCTACCTGGACGACGACACGATGGTCCTTTCCGCGACCACCGCCTCGAAGCGCCCCAAGGACCAGCTCGACTTCTTCCCCCTGACGGTGGACGTCGAGGAGCGGATGTACGCGGCCGGCAAGATCCCCGGCTCCTTCTTCCGCCGGGAGGGCCGCCCCTCCGAGGACGCGATCCTCACCTGTCGCCTGATCGACCGGCCGCTGCGCCCCTCCTTCAAGAAGGGCCTGCGCAACGAGATCCAGATCGTCGAGACGATCATGGCGCTCAACCCCGACCACCTGTACGACGTGGTCGCGATCAACGCCGCCTCCTGCTCCACGCAGCTGGCCGGCCTGCCCTTCTCCGGCCCGATCGGCGGCACCCGTGTCGCCCTGATCAAGGGCCAGTGGGTCGCGTTCCCGACGCACACCGAGCTCGAGGACGCCGTCTTCGACATGGTCGTCGCCGGTCGCGTCCTGGAGGACGGCGACGTCGCGATCATGATGGTCGAGGCCGAGGCCACCGAGAAGACGATCGAGCTCGTCAAGGGCGGCGCCGAGGCGCCGACCGAGGAGGTCGTCGCCGCCGGTCTCGAGGCCGCGAAGCCCTTCATCAAGGTCCTCTGCAAGGCCCAGTCGGACCTCGCCGCCAAGGCCGCCAAGCCCACCGGCGAGTTCCCGGTCTTCCTGGACTACCAGGACGACGTCCTGGAGGCGCTCACCGCCGCCGTCAAGGGTGAGCTCACCAAGGCGCTCACCATCGCCGGCAAGCAGGAGCGCGAGGCCGAGCTCGACCGCATCAAGGAGCTCGCCGCCGAGAAGCTCCTCCCGGCCTTCGAGGGCCGCGAGAAGGAGATCTCGGGCGCCTACCGCGCGCTGACCAAGAAGCTGGTCCGCGAGCGCGTCATCAAGGACAAGGTCCGCATCGACGGGCGTGGCCTGACGGACATCCGTACGCTCGCGGCCGAGGTCGAGGCCATCCCGCGCGTGCACGGCTCGGCGCTGTTCGAGCGTGGCGAGACCCAGATCCTGGGCGTCACCACCCTCAACATGCTCCGCATGGAGCAGCAGCTGGACACCCTCTCCCCGGTGACCCGCAAGCGCTACATGCACAACTACAACTTCCCGCCGTACTCCGTCGGTGAGACCGGCCGCGTGGGCTCGCCCAAGCGCCGCGAGATCGGCCACGGCGCGCTCGCCGAGCGCGCCATCGTGCCGGTGCTGCCGACGCGCGAGGAGTTCCCCTACGCGATCCGCCAGGTGTCCGAGGCCCTCGGCTCCAACGGTTCGACGTCCATGGGCTCGGTCTGCGCCTCCACCATGTCGCTGCTGAACGCCGGTGTGCCGCTGAAGGCCGCCGTCGCCGGTATCGCCATGGGTCTGATCTCCGAGGAGATCGACGGCCAGACGCACTACGTCGCCCTCACCGACATCCTCGGTGCGGAGGACGCCTTCGGCGACATGGACTTCAAGGTCGCCGGCACGAAGCAGTTCGTGACCGCCCTCCAGCTCGACACCAAGCTCGACGGCATCCCCGCCTCGGTCCTGGCCGCCGCGCTGAAGCAGGCCCGCGACGCGCGTCTGCACATCCTCGACGTGATGAACGAGGCGATCGACGTTCCGGACGAGATGTCCCCGAACGCGCCGCGCATCATCACCGTCAAGATCCCGGTGGACAAGATCGGTGAGGTCATCGGCCCCAAGGGCAAGATGATCAACCAGATCCAGGAGGACACCGGCGCCGACATCACGATCGAGGACGACGGCACCATCTACATCGGTGCCCAGCAGGGCTCGCAGGCCGAGGCCGCCCGCGCCACGATCAACGCGATCGCCAACCCGACCATGCCGGAGGTCGGCGAGCGCTACCTGGGTACGGTCGTCAAGACCACCACCTTCGGTGCCTTCGTCTCCCTCATGCCCGGCAAGGACGGCCTGCTGCACATCTCGCAGATCCGCAAGCTCGCCGGTGGCAAGCGTGTGGAGAACGTCGAGGACGTGCTCGCGATCGGCTCCAAGGTCCAGGTCGAGATCGCCGAGATCGACCAGCGCGGCAAGCTCTCCCTGATCCCCGTGGTCGCGGACGAGGACGCCGAGGGTGACAAGGACGACGCTGCCAAGTGACGTCCCGTAGTTCCCGCGCGACGGCCCGCCCCTCTTCGGAGGGGCGGGCCGTCGCCCGTACCCAAACGCTTCTCCCGGGCAAGGACGGCATCGGCACGGTCCGCCGCACGACCCTCCCCGGCGGCCTGCGGATCGTCACCGAGACCCTCCCCTCCGTGCGCTCCGCCACCTTCGGCATCTGGGCGCACGTCGGCTCCCGCGACGAGACCCCGACGCTCAACGGCGCGACCCACTACCTGGAGCACCTCCTCTTCAAGGGCACCCGCGAGCGGTCCGCCCTCGACATCTCCGCCGCGATCGACGCGGTCGGCGGCGAGATGAACGCCTTCACGGCGAAGGAGTACACCTGCTACTACGCGCGGGTCCTCGACACCGACCTGCCGCTGGCGATCGACGTCGTCTGCGACATGCTCACCGGCTCGCTCGTCCTCGAAGAGGACGTGAACGCCGAGCGCGGTGTCATCCTCGAAGAGATCGCGATGACCGAGGACGACCCCGGCGACGTCGTGCACGAGTTGTTCGCGCAGACGATGTTCGGCGACACCCCGCTGGGCCGTCCGGTCCTCGGCACCGTCGACACCATCAACGCGCTCACCCGCGGCCAGATCGCCCGCTTCTACAAGAAGCACTACGACCCGACCCACCTGGTCGTCGCCGCCGCCGGCAACGTCGACCACGCCACGGTGGTACGCCAGGTCCGCCGTGCCTTCGAGAAGGCCGGCGCCCTCGGGCGTACCGACGCCGTCCCCGTCGCCCCCCGCGACGGCCGGCGCACCCTGCGCACCGCGGGCCGCGTCGAGCTCCTGAACCGCAAGACCGAGCAGGCCCACGTGGTCCTCGGCATGCCGGGCCTGGCCCGCACCGACGAGCGCCGCTGGGCTCTCGGCGTGCTGAACACCGCCCTCGGCGGCGGCATGTCCTCCCGCCTCTTCCAGGAGGTCCGGGAGAAGCGCGGCCTGGCCTACAGCGTGTACTCGTACACCTCGGGCTTCGCCGACTGCGGTCTCTTCGGGGTGTACGCGGGCTGCCGGCCCAGCCAGGTCCACGACGTCCTCAAGATCTGCCGGGACGAGCTCGACAAGGTCGCCTCCGACGGCCTCACGGACGAGGAGATCGCCCGCGCCGTCGGCCAGCTCTCCGGATCGACCGTCCTCGGCCTGGAGGACACCGGCGCGCTGATGAACCGCATCGGCAAGAGCGAGCTGTGCTGGGGCACCCAGATGTCGGTCGACGACATGCTCGCCCGGATCGCGGCCGTCACCCCGGACGAGGTCCGCGAGGTCGCCCGCGATGTACTGGAGCAGCGGCCCTCGCTCTCGGTGATCGGCCCGCTGAAGGACAAGCAGGCGGACCGGCTCCACCGAGCGGTCTCCTGACCCACGAGTTCCCTAAGGAAGAGCAATGAGCAAGCTGCGCGTCGCGGTCCTCGGAGCCAAGGGCCGTATCGGCTCGGAGGCGGTCAAGGCCGTCGAGGCCGCCGAGGACATGGAACTGGTCGCGGCCCTCGGCCGCGGTGACGGGCTGGAGACGCTCACCGAGGCGGGCGCCCAGGTCGTCGTCGAGCTGACCACCCCGGCGTCGGTCATGGAGAACCTCGACTTCTGCGTGGGCCACGGCATCCATGCCGTCGTCGGCACCACCGGCTGGACCGAGGACCGCCTCGCGCAGCTGCGGACCTGGCTCGCCGCCTCCCCGGAGACCGGCGTCCTCATCGCTCCGAACTTCTCCATCGGCGCGGTCCTCACCATGAAGTTCGCGCAGATCGCGGCCCCGTACTTCGAGTCGGTCGAGGTCGTCGAACTGCACCACCCCCACAAGGTGGACGCCCCCTCCGGCACCGCCACCCGTACGGCACAGCTGATCGCGGCGGCCCGCACCCAGGCCGGCCTCGGCGCCCAGCCGGACAGCACCACGCACGGCCTGGAGGGCGCGCGCGGTGCCGACGTCGACGGCGTCCGCGTCCACTCCGTGCGCATGGCGGGCCTCCTCGCCCACCAGGAGGTGCTGCTCGGCGGCGAGGGCGAGACCCTCACCGTCCGCCACGACTCGCTGCACCACTCCAGCTTCATGCCGGGCATCCTGCTGGGCGCCCGCCGCGTGACCACCGCTCCGGGCCTCACCTTCGGCCTGGAACACTTCCTGGACCTGGGCTGACGGTCATGGGCGGAAAGATCACGTACGTCTTCCTCGCGACCGTCCTCGTCCTCGTCTTCGGCGTGGTGGCGATGGAGGGCGTCCTGCTCCTCCTGACGGGCGAGCCGGCCGCCATGGGCATGGGCGCGGTGGCGTTCCTGCTGCCCGCGGTCGGCGGCTGGTTCCTCTGGAAGAACACCCGGTTCGCACGTCAGGCGGGCCGCCTGGCCACCGAGCTGGAGGCCGAGGGCGGCCTGCCCGTCGACGAGCTGAAGCGCACCGAGGGTGGCCGGATCGACCGGGACTCGGCCGACGAGGTCTTCGCCCGGCGCAAGGCCGAGACGGAGGACTCACCCGGGGACTGGCGCTGCTGGTTCCGGCTCGCGGTCGCGTACCACGACGCCCGCGACACCCCCCGAGCCCGCAAGGCGATGCAGCGGGCCATCGCGCTCCACGAGGGGCGCCCGGTCAGCGTGTAGCGGCCGGGACCACGCCGTACTCGGCGTGCCACGCCTCGACCGTGTCGGCCGCCCGGTCGAAGGCTTCGACACGGGACAGGAAGTCGGCGTTGTGGTCGGTGAGCAGCAGCAGCTGCTCACCACCCTGCCGGTCGAGCACCAGGGCCTGGCCCTGGACCGTACGGGGGAGCCCCAGCCAGCGCACCGGCTGCTGGGCGGTCCGTACGGACGTCACCTTGGCCCACGGCACGGTGACGGTCGAGAGGAAGCCCACGCGCCGCACCCCGGCGCGGCTCACCCATGTCCCCATGCGCAGCATGCGCAGGGCGGCGACGATCACGAGCAGGGCGATCGCGAGGGTGGCGAGCGCACCGTCGAAGGCTCCTGCCGCGGCGATGATCACCGCGGCGAGGAGCACGAACGAGGCGAGCAGCAGTGCGAGCGCCGCGGCTCCCACCCGCCAGGACCCCGGCCGGTAGGGCCGACGCCACTGGTCGTGGTCGTCGAACGGCAGGGCGACGTGGTCGGTCGTGTCAAAAGCACGGTCGGCCGTCAGAAAGGGCAGGGGCACGACAGGTCCTCACTCACAGGCACGCTCGAAGGGGCAGTGCCCGGTGAGGCTACCTCAGCGGTTGTCGGAGGCTTCGGACTGCTGCTGACGAGCGGCGGAGTCACCCGACTGGAGCGACGGCATGCCGAAGATCAGCGAACCGACGAGCCCGGCCACCACGGTCAGTCCGATCAGCGTACGGCCCACGATCTGGGAGGCGCCGAGGCGCTCCCGAGGAGGTGGAGTGACGTTACTGCGGAAGTGGTCGGACTCCGCGACGAACGCGAACGGTACGGCCTCTCGCCGGCTGAACATCAGGGCCACTCTCCTCGGTAGTCGTCGTCCTTCACAGAGAGAGACGAGAGAAGCGGCACTTCGGTGCCCTATTTCACCAAACCAGCCGAATCTCATCCCCCGGTAGGACGTCGTTAGAGTGGGCGACTGCACCCCGACTGGAAGGACCTCTGGTGAGCGACAGCCCCACCGAGAACGTGAAGATCGACTTCCGGAGCGACGTCACCGTTGATCTGGTCAAGAGCGCGGCGGCCGACTCGGACGTCCTCTGGGCCGCCCGGGTCTCCACGGCGGGGGAGCAGTCCCTCGAAGAGCTCCAGAAGGACCCCGAGCGTTCCAAGGGCCTCATCAACTACCTGATGCGGGACCGCCACGGCAGCCCGTTCGAGCACAACTCGATGACGTTCTTCATCAGTGCCCCGATCTTCGTGTTCCGGGAGTTCATGCGGCACCGCGTCGGCTGGTCGTACAACGAGGAGTCGGGCCGCTACAGGCAGCTCGAGCCGGTCTTCTACGTCCCGGACGCCTCCCGCAAGCTGGTCCAGGAGGGCCGCCCCGGCAAGTACGTCTTCGTCGAGGGCACCCCGGAGCAGCACGAGCTGGTCGGCCGCACCATGGAGGACTCGTACCGCCAGGCGTACGCCACCTACCAGGAGATGCTGGCCGCCGGCGTCGCCCGCGAGGTCGCCCGCGCCGTCCTCCCGGTGGGCCTCTTCTCCTCGATGTACGCCACGTGCAACGCCCGCTCGCTCATGCACTTCCTCGGCCTGCGCACCCAGCACGAGCTGGCCGCGGTCCCGTCCTTCCCGCAGCGGGAGATCGAGATGGTCGGCGAGAAGATGGAGGAGCACTGGGCCGGGCTGATGCCGCTGACCCACGCCGCCTTCAACAAGAACGGCCGTGTGGCCCCTTAGGGCACACATGTCCGAGGGCCTCGTGCGAAGTGTCCGTATTGCGACGTTTCACGAAGTTCATCTAGGCTGATCAAACGGACCCGGCGCTGCCTGAACCCCCGAGCAGGCAGCGCTGGGCTCCCTTTCTCCTGTCCCCCTCGGGGACACCCGGCGCTGAGCAGCGAGTAGCGTGTTACCCATGGCTCCGATCTCCACTCCGCAGACCCCCTTCGGGCGGGTCCTCACCGCCATGGTCACGCCCTTCACGGCGGACGGCGCACTCGACCTCGACGGTGCCCAGCGACTGGCCACCCACCTGGTGGACGCAGGCAACGACGGCCTCGTCATCAACGGCACCACCGGCGAGTCCCCCACCACCAGCGACGCGGAGAAATCGGAGCTCGTACGAGCGGTACTGGACGCGGTCGGAGACCGCGCCCACGTCGTCGCCGGCATCGGCACCAACGACACCCACCACTCCATCGAGCTCGCCCGCGCCGCCGAGCGCGACGGCGCGCACGGCCTGCTCGCCGTCACGCCGTACTACAACAAGCCCCCGCAGGAGGGCCTGTACCGGCACTTCTCGGCCATCGCCGACGCCACCGGCCTGCCGGTCATGCTCTACGACATCCCCGGCCGCAGCGGCGTCCCGATCGACACCGAGACGATCGTCCGCCTCGCCGAGCACCCGCGCATCGTCGCCAACAAGGACGCCAAGGGCGACCTCGGCCGCGCCAGCTGGGCCATCGCCCGCTCCGGCCTCGCCTGGTACTCCGGCGACGACATGCTCAACCTGCCGCTGCTCTCCGTCGGCGCCTGCGGCTTCGTCTCCGTCGTGGGCCACCTCGTCACCCCGGAACTCCGCGCCCTCCTCGACGCCCACCTGGGCGGCGAGGTCCAGAAGGCCACCGAGATCCACCAGAAGCTGCTCCCCGTCTACACCGGCATGTTCCGCACCCAGGGCGTCATGACCACCAAGGCCGCCCTCGCCCTCCAGGGCCTCCCCGCAGGCCCCCTGCGGCCGCCGCTCGTGGAGCTCTCCCCCCAGGAGACGGACCAGCTCAAGGTCGACCTGGCCGCCGGCGGGGTAGAACTCTGACATCGGACTTCACAACTGAACACTGACAACAGCAAGTGCACGATTGTCATGCGCGCCACGTGCCACGGGCACGTGGCGCGCATGGTGAGGAGAGTCTTTTGAGTCATCCGCATCCTGAACTCGGCGCACCGCCGAAGCTCCCGAAGGGCGCCCTGCGCGTCATCCCGCTCGGCGGGCTCGGCGAGATCGGCCGCAACATGACGGTCTTCGAGTTCGACGGCCGTCTGCTCATCGTCGACTGCGGCGTCCTCTTCCCCGAAGAGGAGCAGCCGGGTGTCGACCTGATCCTTCCCGACTTCACCATCATTCGGGACCGTCTCGACGACGTCGAAGGCATCGTGCTCACGCACGGCCACGAGGACCACATCGGCGCCGTCCCCTACCTCCTCCGGCTCAAGCCGGACATCCCGCTCATCGGCTCCAAGCTGACCCTCGCCCTGATCGAGGCCAAGCTCCAGGAGCACCGCATCCGCCCCTACACCCTCGAGGTGAAGGAAGGCGACCGCGAGGGCCTGGGCCCCTTCGACTGCGAGTTCATCGCGGTCAACCACTCCATCCCGGACGCCCTGGCCGTCGCCATCCGCACCCCCGCGGGCATGGCGGTCGCCACCGGCGACTTCAAGATGGACCAGCTCCCGATGGACGGCCGGCTCACCGACCTCCACGCGTTCGCGCGGCTCAGCGAGGAGGGCATCGACCTCCTGCTGTCCGACTCGACGAACGCCGAGGTCCCCGGCTTCGTCCCGCCGGAGAAGGACATCTCCAACGTCCTGCGGAACGTCTTCGCGAACGCCCAGAAGCGCATCATCGTGGCCAGCTTCGCCAGCCACGTGCACCGCATCCAGCAGATCCTCGACGCCGCCCACGAGTACGGCCGCCGGGTCGCCTTCGTCGGCCGCTCGATGGTCCGCAACATGGGCATCGCCCGCGACCTGGGCTACCTCCGGGTCCCGGCCGGACTCGTCGTGGACGTGAAGACGCTCGACGACCTGCCGGACGACGAGGTCGTGCTGGTCTGCACCGGTTCCCAGGGCGAGCCCATGGCGGCCCTGTCCCGCATGGCCAACCGCGACCACCAGATCCGGATCGTCCCCGGCGACACCGTGATCCTGGCGTCGTCGCTGATCCCGGGCAACGAGAACGCGGTCTACCGCGTGATCAACGGCCTGACCCGCTGGGGCGCGAACGTCGTCCACAAGGGCAACGCCAAGGTCCACGTCTCGGGCCACGCCTCGGCCGGCGAGCTGCTGTACTTCTACAACATCTGCCGTCCGAAGAACCTCATGCCGGTCCACGGCGAATGGCGCCACCTGCGCGCCAACGCCGAGCTCGGCGCCATGACGGGTATCCCCAAGGACCACATCGTCATCGCCGAGGACGGCGTCGTCGTCGACCTGATCGACGGCCGCGCCCGGATCACCGGCAAGGTCCAGGCGGGATACGTGTACGTCGACGGCCTCTCGGTCGGCGACGTCACCGAGGCCCACCTCAAGGACCGCCGCATCCTCGGCGACGAGGGCATCATCTCGGTCTTCGTGGTCGTGGACTCCTCGACCGGCAAGATCGTGAGCGGGCCGAACATCCACGCCCGCGGCTCCGGCATCGAGGACTCGGCGTTCGACGCCGTCATCCCCAAGGTCGACCAGGTCCTGAACAAGTCCGCCCAGGACGGTGTCGTCGAACCCCACCAGCTCCAGCAGCTGATCCGCCGCACCGTCGGCAAGTGGGTCTCCGACACCTACCGCCGCCGGCCCATGATCCTCCCGGTCGTCGTGGAGGTCTGACCAGCGCCGCACCGGAGCGGGGCGCCTCGATTTGCATCGGGGCGCCCCGCTCCAGTACGTTTACGGCTCCGCCAGATCGGGAACCACCGGCGCCTCAGTGCGCCTGAACGGTTCTCCGGGAGGCGGGAAATCCGACTCAGATCTTCTGATAAAGTCGGAAACGCCGAAAGGCCCCCGGAGTGAAAACAAAAGGGACCGGAAAGCACCGAGGAAATCGGATCGGAAAGATCTGATAGACTTCGGAACGAAGGGAAAAGCCCGGAGGAAAGCCCGAGAGGGTGAGTACAAAGGAAGCGTCCGTTCCTTGAGAACTCAACAGCGTGCCAAAAATCAACGCCAGATTAGTTG